>JANOVJ010000239.1:0-21379 GCA_031417295.1 bacterium
TTCAGGGCCGACGGGCGGTACGCGGTGTCGATGCCGATCTGCGCCACCACCTCGACCGCCGGATTGAGCTGCGCCCATTCGTCCACGGCCTGAACCAGGCGGCGAAACGGCATCTGCGAGCCCACGGTGACGAAGATCACAGCACTGCGCCCCGGTACTCGGGCCCGCTGGCGGTTTCGAGGTGCTGCCACTGCGTCAATTGAAGGTCGGCGTACGCTGCGACGCGCTGGCCCGACAACGACAGCGCGTCGACGTTGGCGATGCTGTCGAGCCAGGCGGTGCGCGCGCCCAGCCACTTGCCCACACGCAACGCCACCAGGCCCGGGGCCGCACCGGAAGTGATGACCGCGTCCGGCCGTTCGCGAAGCACCACGAAAGCGACCTGCACGGCCATCCACAGCAGGCCCCAGCGGCTCCAGCGGGTGGCATCATGGACGCAGTAGAAGCGGGCGCCGGGCACTTCGGAGCGATAGCTCGGCTGGACCGTCACATAGGCCACGTCCGCGTCCTCCCAGGCCGCCCGCAGGCGCAGCAACTGCACCCAGTGGCCGCCACCGGAGGCCACCAGCAGAACGCGGCGCGGCCGGCTCGGCCGCCGGGCCGCGCCAGACGCGGCCGGCCGTGCCGGGGAAAGCAAGGGACTGTTCTCCACCGCGATCTTTTTCATGGGTGATCTCCGTACGCCAGACTGCCATACGAAGACAGAGCAAAGGCGCCTGAAATCGTGCAACTGAAACCGATTTATGAAAACGGTTTCATGACCGTTTGATGATACCAAAATTGTCTACTTTGGTGCAGTGGTTTTCAGTCGGTAACAGCCCCGCAAACCGGGGGGCGTCAGGTGCGTCTTTCGCGCAGGTGCGGTAGCGGCCTCAAAGCCCGCGCTGCAGCGCCGGCAGATACACTCGGCGCGCCGGCACCTGCGGTCCGCCGCTGCCCCGCTTACGCCTCATTTGCACCCCACTTTCGCCCCGCTTTCGCGCGCCGACACCATGCTCCGCCACTCGATCACCCGCTGCTTCCTCACCTCGCGCGACAGCGCCGATCGCCTGGCAGAACAGGCCTCTTCGCCCGCCTCGTCCGCCACGGGCGACGAAGGCGACGTTCCCCGGGTGCACGTGGATCCCTCCCGGCGGTTTCAGACTTTGCTCGGCTTTGGTAGCGCTTTCACAGAGGCCGCGGCCGTCACCTGGCAGCGGCTGAGCCCGGCGCGGCGCGAAGCGGCGCTGCGCGACTGCTTCGACCCGAAGCTCGGCCACGGCTACACGGTGTGTCGGGTGCACATGAACAGCTGCGATTTCGCGCTCGGCAACTACGCCCATGTCGAGACACCGGGCGACGTTGAATTGAAGGGCTTCACGATCGATCGCGACCGGCAGGCCCTGCTGCCCTTCATCAAGGCCGCGCAGCGCGTGGCCGGCCAGCCGCTCAAGCTGCTGGTCTCGCCGTGGAGCCCGCCCGGCTGGATGAAGACCAACGGCGAAATGAACCACGGCGGCACGCTGCTGCCGCAGTACCGCCAGGCCTGGGCGCGCTGCTTCGTGCGCTTCCTCGAGGCGTACGCCGCCGAGGGCGTGCCGGTCTGGGCGGTTTCGGTGCAGAACGAACCGGCTGCCACACAGCGCTGGGACTCCTGCACCTACAGCGCCGAGGAAGAGCGCGATTTCGTGCGCGACCATCTGGGGCCCGAACTCGCCGCGGCCGGCCTGGGCCACATCAAGATCGTGATCTGGGACCACAACCGCGACGGCATGGTCGAGCGCGCGAGCATGGTCTACGCCGACCCCGAGGCCGCGAAGTACGTCTGGGGCACCGGCTTCCACTGGTACGGCGAAGACCACTTCGACCAGGTGCAGCTCACCCACGACGCCTGGCCCGACAAGCACCTGCTCTTCACCGAGGGCTGCCAGGAAGGCGGGCCGCACACCGGCTCGTGGGCGCTGGGTGAGCGCTACGCGCGCTCGATGATCAACGACCTGAACCGCTGGACGGTGGGCTGGATCGACTGGAACCTGCTGCTCGACGACACCGGCGGCCCGAACCACGTGGGCAACCTGTGCAGCGCGACTATCCTCGCCGACACCGCGAACGATGCGCTGCTGCATCAAAGCTCGTACTTCTATATCGGGCACTTCGCGCGCTTCGTCAAGCCGGGCGCGCAGCGCGTGCTGTGCGCGGCTTCGCGGCAAGACCTGGAGGCCAGCGCCTTCGTCAACCCGGACGGCGGCACGGTGGCGGTGGTGATGAACCGCACCGAAGCGCCGATTCGCTTTGCGCTGCGCTGTGGTGCCCAGCGCAGTGTGACGGAACTCCCGCCGCGCTCGATCGCCACCTACCTGATGGAGAGCGCGCCCAATGGCACCGCTTGAGCTGCGCCGCCCGGTTGTGACGCGGCCGTTGATTGCGGCTGCGCTGCTCGCGGCGCTACTCACCCTGCTGAGCGCCTGCGGCGGCGGCGGTGCCGGCGGCGCCGTCGAAGTGCCGCTGGTGAACCAGCCGCCCACGGCGCAGCAGGGTGCGGATCAAAGCCGCACGGCCGGCGACACGGTCACGCTAGACGGCAGCGCCAGCAGCGACCCCGAAGGTCAACCGCTGAGCCACCGCTGGGCCTTGTCGGCCAAGCCGGCGGGCAGCGTGGCAACGCTTGCCAACGCCGACGCCGCGACCGCGACGTTCCTGGCCGACCTGCCCGGCCAGTACGTCGCCGCGCTCACGGTCAGCGACGGCCAGTTGAGCAGCCCGCCGAAGGCGGTGACGATCACCGTCGCGCGCCCCAACGCTGTACCGAGCGCCCACGCCGGTGCGACCCAGCAGGTGCTGATCGGCGCGCGCGTGACCCTCGACGGCAGCACCAGCAGCGACCCCGACGGCGACAGCCTCAGCTACGCCTGGACACTCGCCTCGCGCCCGCCGGGCAGCGCCGCGACGTTGTCCGATTCCGCCGCGCCGCGGCCGGGCTTCAGCGTCGATGTGACGGGCACCTATGTGGCGACGCTCGTGGTCAGCGATGGCGTGGCCCACAGTGCAGCGGCCTCGGTCACGATCACCGCCACACCGGGCAACGCCGCGCCGGTCGCCAGCGCCGGCCCGAACCAGAACGTGCTCAGCGGCAGCAGCGTCACGCTGGACGGCAGCGCCAGCAGCGATGCCAATGGCGACGCGCTGAGCTACGCCTGGGCCCTGACCGCCCGGCCGGCCGGCAGCAGCGCGGCCCTGTCAGGCGCCACGTCACCCCACCCCGGCTTCTTCGCCGACCTGCCCGGCACCTACACCGCGACGCTCGTGGTCAGCGACGGGCCATCGAGCAGCGCGGCCGCGTCGGTCACGATCACGGCCACGGTCGGCAACGCCGCGCCGGTCGCGAATGCGGGCCGCGCCCAGAGCGTGCTCAGCGGCAGCGTCGTTGCGCTCGACGGCAGCGCCAGCACCGACGCCAACGGCGACGCGCTGAGCTACGCCTGGTCGATCACCGCCCGCCCCGCCGGCAGCAGCGCGGCCTTGTCCAACCCGACGGCGTCCCGGCCTAGCTTTCCGGCCGACGCGGCGGGCAGCTTCGTCGTCCAGTTGATCGTCAACGACGGCCGCACCAACAGCGCCGCTGCGGTGACCGTGATCGACGTGGCCGCGTCCAACGCGCCCCCTGGCTACACCCTGGTGTGGGCCGACGAGTTCGACCGCGACGGCCTGCCCGACCCGGCGCGGTGGGACTACGACACCGACCGCAACCGAACCGGCTGGTACAACAACGAGCTGCAGTACTACGCCCGCGACCGGGCCGAGAACGCGCGCGTCAGCGGCGGCAAGCTCATCATCACGGCGCGCCGGGAATCATTGAGCGGGTTCTCCGACTGGGGCGGCCAGCCCTACAGCTCGGCCCGCCTGGTGACACGCGGCAAGGCCAGCTGGACCTACGGCTTCATCGAGGTTCGGGCCAAGCTGCCCTGCGGCGCGGGCACCTGGCCGGCGATCTGGACCCTCGGCACCCGTGGCACCTGGCCCGACGACGGCGAGATCGACATCATGGAGCAGGTGGGCAGCAACCCGACGCGCATCTTCGGCACCTTGCACACGCTGCAAAGCGGCGGGCCGGGCACCGGCGGCGAGACCCAGGTGGCCAGCGCGTGCAGCGCGTTCCACAACTACCAGCTCACCTGGACGAATGGCGAGATCCTGATCGGCGTCGACAACGTCAACTACTACCGCGCGGTGAACCCGGGCGCGGGCTACAGCAGTTGGCCGTTCGACTTTGCGCAGTACCTGCTGCTCAACATCGCGATCGGAGGCAATCTGGGGGGCGCGGTGGACAACGCGATCTTCCCGGTCACGCTCGAAGTCGAGCACGTGCGGGTGTTCCAGAAGCCCTGATCGCCCGTTGGCGAGGCCGAGGCCGAGGGCGTGCTTCGGCGGCCGGCTTCAGGCCAGCCGAATGACGAGGCTGGCCAGCCGCGCTTCGCGCAGGTGCAGCGCCAGCGCTTCCGGCAGCCACGCGCCGTCATGCGCCCGCGACGTGCCGTCGCGGTAGTGCAACTCGAACCCCACCGGCGCCACGGCAGCCGGGCCGAACGTTGCGCGGCCGGTCGGGTTGTCGTACACGACCCAGGTGCTGCCGAACAACTTGAAGCCGAAGCTGCCGGCCCCGAACCCGGCTTGCGGACCGGTGGTGAACAGCCAGTTGGCCAGCGTCGGGCGCGGCTCGAAGCGCAGCACGCCATCGACGACGCGGAACGGCGCCGCGCCCAGCCCCATGTGCAGCACCATGCTGATCCATTCGGCGGTAGCGCCGCTGAGCCGGGCGACGAAACCGACGCCGTGCGCCCGCGCATCCGGGAAGCGGCTGCTGGCGATGAACGACGAGTTCTCGAGCGGCGAACGGCCATAGACCTCGGGCTTCTGGAACGCCACCAGGCCGCGCTGCAAGTCGGCGAAGAACTCTGCCGCCAGGCCGCTGCGCAGCGTCTCCAACAGGAACTTGTAGTGCATGTGGAGAAAGATCGACTCGTTCTCCAGCCAGCCCGGCGCGAAGACGCGGCTGCGGCCGATCTCGAAGCTTTCATCGTCGAGCGGCACATTGACGCGGTACATGCCGAGCTGGGTGTCGTAGAGCGCCGACTGGCGCACCGCGGCATAGAGCGCACGGGCCCGGGCCGGTTCGCCGCAGCTGCGCAGCGAGTGCACTGGGCCTTCCAGGAAGGCGGCCACGGGCTTGTGCTCGAAGCGCAGCGCACGCACGTGAACCGTTGCGGGCGCGTCGCCCGGCCGGGGCGCAGGCGCCGTCGTGGGCAGTGCGTCGAACGCCACCAACTCGTGGCTGTAGTAGCTGACCGGCAAGCCCGCGCCATCGACCGCCTGGGCCAGGCCGTGCCCGAGCACGCGGTCGATCGCATCGAAGAACTGCAGCAGTTCGCCGCGTGGCAAGCCGACCTCGTCGCCCGCCACCCCGAGCAGGGTCTCGGCCCGGAAGGACTCGCGGCGCGTGGCCAGCGCATGCCAGCTCGGGAAGAAGTGCTGCAAGTCGGCGCCGCTCAGGATGGCGGTCACCGAGCGCATCAACGCGGCCACCTCGATCGGCAAGGCCAGGTCGCCGGAGGGCAGAACGTGGTCTTGCACCGCACGCCGCGCAAAGCCGACCCAGCGCTGCAACGCAAAGGCCTCATGCGTCGAGGAGCCGAACAAGCCCGGCAGGCCGTTCAGCGCGTCGCACCAGCCCGGCTTCTCGGCTTCCATCTCCAGGCCGATGCCGAACGGGTCGAACAGCGAGGCCTTCACCGCCAGCAGGCCGACGATCTTGCCGAGCAGGCTGGTGCGGTAGATGGCGCCCAGGCCGCGGCCGGCGCGCATCTTCTGCGGCTCGTCGCTGCGTTGCGCGATCAGCCGCGCCTTGGCCGCATCGACGGCGACCGCGTGCAACTGGCGCACCGAGCCGTCCTTGCGCAGCACGTACTTCCGGTCGCGCGGCAGCACGACGTGCGCGCTGTCGAAACTGCTGAAGTCGCGCCGCTCGACCAGCAAGGCGCGCATGCGGTCGGGGTAGATCGCCGCGTAGCTGTCGAGCAGGTCGAGGTTGTAGGTCCAGTGATCGACCCAGTAGCCCTCGCCGTGGGCGGCGTCCTGGTTCTTGTCGGCCAGGCCGAGGATCGCGTCGAACGCCGGCCGCGTTTGGGCTGGCGTGGCGCCTTCTTCGGCCAGCAGGGCGTCGAGCAACTGCCCCGGGCTGAACAGCTGGCTCAGCAGGCCCTTCCACGCCGGTGTGGCCGCGGCCGGGAAGGCCTGTTCCAGCGCAGCCCACTGGCCCGGCGGGACGCTGAACTTTTCCGACTGAATGACCAGCGGGTTGTTGCCGTCGAGCTGGATCAGCTCGAAGAAGGTCTCGATGTTGGCCGTGCCGACGGCAGGGAAGACATAGTTCTCCGAGCGCCGGTTCTGGTTCACGTCGCGGAAGTTGCCGTTGCCTTGCGACCAGTAACTCGGCGCCAACTCGAAGAAGTTGTAGTCGCGCTCCATGTCGCCATGCTTGCGCGTGAAGGTGTGAAAAACGCGCGGCCCGCGCGGGCCTTCGATCACCACCGGCTGGCCACCACGCAGCGTGTTGTCGAGGAAGGCCTGGCGGGTGTACGGGTCGAGCTGCGGCGGGCCGGCGATGAGGCCGAACTGCGCGCCCAGGTCGGCAACCAAGCTGCTGTTCTCGACCCGGCTGCGGGCGGCATACGCCGTGTCGCAGGTGACGCGCTCACGAAACGCACGGGCGATCTCCCAGTCGGGCACCTGGCCGAAGTACGAATCCCAGCGCGCCGATGCGCCCGGCACGAGCGCGAGCGTCAATTGGGCAAATGCGCAGCCGGTCATCGTCTCGCGGCGGCCGGCCAGCGGATCGATGCGCTCGCTGCGCAGGAAGGCCAGCGGCGTGCGCAGGCTGGTCTCGGTGCCGAACACGAGGTCCGGGTCGGCCACGATCGATGCCGGCTTGCCGTCACGCAGCGTGAAGGCAAAGTACCCGCCCTCGATGCGCTCCATCTCCGGCTTGTCCGACGGCTCGACCTTGAGCTTGAAGAACGGCAGGTCGGCTTCGACATGGCGGATCTCGGCGAAGGCCTCCATCGTGCGCGACATCGCCTTCAGCAGCGTGGCCTCCAGGCCATAGGGCACGACTTGCGGCAACCCATCGAGCACCTGCGCGTGCAGCAGCGCGGCGCCGATGTTCTCGACCGTGACGCTGCGCACCAGCGCCGGCAGGTTCTCGTTCGGCAGCGTGAAGTAGACAACGCGCACGCGCAGCCCCAGCCCCGCGTGCGTCTCTTCGATCTCGATCTCTTCAGGGCGGATCGACAAGCGCTGCACCACGCCCTCGGCCGCACCAGCTTGGAACGGTTCGTAGAGCGCCGCGCCGCTCGCAGACGCAAGCTTGAAAAATGTGCGAAAGCCGAGCAGCGAGGTCAGCGCATAGGCCTTGTTGGCGGCGTGGAACTCGAGCATCGCGCCGTTCTTGTCGCGCACGCCGAAGCTCGAAATGCACTGGCCGCGGTTGGTGTAGAACGCCCACAGCGGCTTGCCGTACGCGCCGGCAATGCCGGGCAGGAAGCTCGAGAACGCCCGCGCCGCGTTGAAGTCGGTGAGGTGAAAGGTGTTGGCTTCGAGAGCGGTGGTGGGGTTCATGGTGGCGCGTCAATCAGTCGCTGCCGGCGTTCGGTGCCGGCGTGTCAGGCCGCTTCGGCCAGAACGAGTTCGGGGTAGAGACCGTGCATCACCTGCTTCGGCCGCCGCTCGACCGTGAACAGGCCCCAGTGCTTCTCGGGCTCCAGCGGGTCGTTCGAGCCCTTCCACGGCTCGTCGAAGGCCTCGAAGACGAAGGTCAGGATGCCGGCCTCGCGGGTCCACGCCATCAGCTCGCGGTAGTAGACAGCCTGCAGCGCCTGCGACACGTGTTCGGGGCGGATACCGCGCCCGTTCGAGTTCGTCGCCCAGCCGGCTTCGGTGATCACGACCGGCTTGCCCGGATAGAGCCGAGCCACGCCGGCCACGTTGTGCTGGGTATAGGCCAGCGCTTCGTGGATCGACTTGGTTTCCCACACCGGGTAGGTGTGGAGCGAGATGAAGTCGAGTTCGGGCACCAGCTCGCGCAGCTTGTGCTGCCAGGGCACGTAGTTCTCGCACACCGTGACCGGCTGCGCCACGCGCTGCCTGACCCAGCGCACGTGCTCGATCATGCGGCTCACAGGCACCAGGTGGTCGGTCCAGTCAACGGTCGCCTCGTTGCCGACCGCGACCGAGAACACGGTGTCGGCATGGGTCGAGGCCAGTGCCACCAGGCGTTCGAGTTCGACCCCGTTGGCCCGCCGGCTCGCTGCCAGCGCCTCTTCGGTGTGGCTGCCGCCCCAGGGGCAGCCGGGGTTGCTCACCTCCGCGCCGATGTAGGCGCCGAGCATGACCCGGAAGTCAAGCCCGTCTTCGCGGATCACCTGCAGCACCCGCTCGGCGTGCACGCTGCAGTCGTAGAGCCGCAGGCAGCGCCAGTGCCGGTGCAAGATGCGCAGGTCCTCGCGGATCTCCGCCAGCGACGGGTAGGTCTGGTCGTTCGGGCTCTGGCCGTGACGGTAGCCGGAATAGCAGATGGCGTTGCCGGTCGGCAGTTTCAGCATCGGAATTCAGTCGTTGGCGTGGCGGCTGCGGCGGGTGGGAGGGGCCAGCACGCCTAGGCGTACTTGGGCCCGCCCTGCTTGTCCCAGAGGCCCCAGAACGCGCCGACATCACCTTCGGCGCCGACCTTCCAGGCCTCGTCGAAGGCGCCGAAATAGAACACGTCGATACCCTCGCTGGCAGCCCAGGCGAAGGTGTCGACGAAATAGCGCATCGCGCCCTCGCGCGACGGCACGGCGCCGTGGAACGCGCTGCCCAGGTCGGGCCAGCCGGTCTCGCTGATGAGGACAGGCTTGCCCCCGGCCACGGCCACCGTGCGCCGGACCATGCTTTGCATGTACGCGATCGCCTGCTCCAGCGGGCAGCCTTCCCAGAACGGGTAGCAGTTGGCGAGCACCATGTCGCAGGCTGCGGTGATGCGCGGGTGCAGCTCGAAAAGGTAGTAGGCATCGACATAGCCGACCGGCACGCCCGGCAGCGCGGCCTTGACGCGTTCGAGGTAAGCCAGCAGCTCGTCTTCGCTCAGATCTTCGCGCAGCAGCACCTCGTTGCCCACCGCCACGATGTCGGCGTGGCCGGCCCGCGCGACCGCGATCGCACCTTCGATCTCACGCTCGTTGATGGCGCGGTCGGTGCCGAGCCAGGCGCCGACCAGGGTCTTCAGCCCGCAGTCTTTTGCCACCCGCGGAATGATCTCGTTGCCCTCGGTGCACGAGAAGCTGCGCACCCAGCGCGTGTGTGGGCGAATCACTTCCATCCGGGCGCGGATCTGCGCCTCGCCGATCAGCGTGCCCGGGCCCTGCCCGTCCACGTAGGGGCTGAAGCAGAGGCCGTGAAAGCCGCTCGCCATCAGCTCGCGAAAGGCCCGCCCGAGCGAGGCCTGTTCGGCGACCGACAACGCCGGCGCCGCCACGCTGCCCGCACCACCCGCCGCGACCGCGGCGGCAGGGGCACCTGCGGACAGCGCGGTGGTGGCGGAAGCGGCCGCGTCGTCAGGTGCCGATGGCGCTCCGGCCGGCGCCCAGGCGAGCGGCGAATGTGTGTTGCGGGACATGTCGTTTCCTGTCGCCCCCCAAGGGGCCGGTTTCCATCTTGACCGGGCGCGCGCAGCGGCGCCTCAGGCCTTTTTCTTCTTCTGGTACGGCAGCCGGCCCTTGCCGCGCGGCCCGGGCTCGGCATAACCGCCGAGCTTGTCGTAGACGCGCACGTAGTCCACCACCAGTTCGGCCGGGAACTGCGTTTGCGGGTTCGGCACGCCGGGAAAGTTGCCACCGACGGCAACGTTCATCAGGATGTAGAACGGCTGGTCGAACGGCGCCGGCCAGGGGTTCACGTCGGCCTTGCTGCGGGCCTCGATGCCGGCGCCGTCCTTGGTGACGCTGCAGCTCCACCAGAAGGTCTGTGTGGCCCAGAGCACGCCGTCAACGCGCCAGCGGATCTCGCCCGGCTCCCACTCCACGGTGTAGACATGCCAGTCGGCCACGCTGCTGCCACCGGGCAATTTGTGCACGTGCGTGACCAGCGAGCGGGCCGGGTAGCCCGAGCCGAAGTGCACGCTGCCCAACACCTGGTGCGGCTTCTCGCCGACGATCTCCATCACGTCAATCTCGCCCGACGCCGCCCAGCCGCCGTAGTTGTCTACCTGCGGCAGCAGCCACAGCGCCGGCCACAGGCCCTTGCCCGAGGGCACCTTGGCGCAGAAATCGAAGCGGCCGTAAAGCTTGTTGAAGAGCGGCTTGCCGTCGCGCTGGCGCGTCATCAGGCGGGCCGAGGTGTAGCCGCAGCCGTGCAGCGTTTCCTTCACCGCGCGGATCGTGAGCAGGCTGTCCTTGACCGAGACGTTCGCGCTGTCGCGGGTGAAGTACTGCAACTCCTCGTTGCCCCAGCCCTCGATCCAGCGGTGGGTCTTGTAGTCGAAGAAGCCGTTGCCGAGGTCGAAGTCCCACTTGGTCGGGTCAACGCAGTCGCCGTCGAATTCGTCGCTCCAGACCAGCTTCCAGCCCTCGATGTCAGTCTCGGTTGTCACGTTGCACTTCCTGCTCAAGCTGGGCCACGGGCGGGCGTTTCGAGGGAGCCACGGCGCCGCTCACGACAGCAGCCGACCGCTGGCATCGAAGGTCATGCCCCAGGCCGCATCGGGCCGCAGCACGACCGCCTGCCCGGCCGCGCAGTGGCTCTGCTCGGCACCGACCTTGGCGTTGAGCAGCTCGGTCACGCCCTCCACCCGCAGGTGCAGGATCGACGAGTCGCCCAGGTGCTCGGCCAGCACCACGCTGGCCGGGATGCCCTGCCCGTCGGTGACCACGTGGAGGTGTTCGGGGCGCACACCGGCGCGCTGTGCGCTGGCCGGCGCGGCGGCGGCCAGCGCCGACCACAAGGCCAGGTGCGGCGCCGCCGCGCCGGTGGCGGCGGGCCGGTCGACGAGGTTGATCTTCGGTGCGCCGATGAAGGTGGCGACGAACTCGTTGGCCGGGCGGTTGTAGAGCTCCATTGGCGCGCCGAGCTGCTCGACATGGCCCTTGTTGAAGACGGCAATCCGGTCGCCCATCGTCATCGCCTCGACCTGGTCGTGGGTGACATAGATCATGGTCGTGCCGAGTTCCTTGTGCAGCCGCGAGAGCTCGATGCGCATGTTCACGCGCAGCGCGGCGTCGAGGTTCGACAGCGGTTCGTCGAACAGGAACACCTTCGGCTTGCGCACGATCGCGCGGCCGATCGCGACCCGCTGGCGCTGGCCGCCCGACAGCTCTTTCGGAAAGCGCCCCAGCAGCTCGGTGATGCGCAGGATCTCGGCCGTGCGGTTGACCTGCTCGTCGCGCTGGGCGCGGCCCAGGCCGGCCATGCGCAGCGAGAAGCCCATGTTCTCGGCCACCGTCATGTGCGGATAGAGGGCATAGCTCTGGAACACCATCGCCGCGCCGCGGTCGGCCGGACGCACGTCGTTGGCGCGCGCGCCGTCGATCAGGATGTCGCCACCGGTGATGCTCTCGAGCCCGGCAATCATCCGCAGCACGGTCGATTTGCCGCAGCCCGACGGGCCGACGAAGACCAGGAACTCGCCGTCGCGGACATCCAGGTCGATGCCCTTGATCACATCGACCGCGCCGTAGCTCTTGCGGATGCCCCGCAGCGAAACCTGTCCCATCTCAAGCTCCCATGGCAACCGCTTCACGCGGCTGGCGCGCGGCCTTTTGCCGCGCAAGAAAGTCGCGGTACCAGCGCGCACTGGCCTTGAGCGTGCGGGCTTGCGTCTGGTAGTCGACATGAACGATGCCGAACCGCTTCTCGTAACCCGAGGCCCACTCGAAGTTGTCGAGCAGGCTCCAGACCATGTAGCCCTTCATCGGCACGCCCAGGCGCAGCGCCTCGCCGACGGCGGCAATGTGGTCGGCGATGTAGTTCGTGCGCTGCACGTCGAAGACCTGCCCATCGACCAGCTCGTCCTTGAACGCGGCGCCGTTTTCCTTGATGTACATCGGCGGCACCGGGTAGTCGGTGTGCAGACGCAACAGCAGGTCGGTCAGGCCCTCGGGATAGACCTCCCAGCCCATGTCGGTCACGTCGTAGCCGCTGTCGTGCACGTTGAACGGGTCGGCCGCGCTGGCCATGGCGCGGGTGTAGTAGTTGACGCCGAGGTAGTCCATCGGCGTCGCGATGATGGCCATGTCGCCGGGCTCGACCTGGGGCGCGTCGGCGCCCAGGAACTGGAGCACATCGGCCGGGTAGGCGCCACGGAACAGCGGGTCCATGTACCAGCGGATCGAGCGGCCGTCTTCGAGCAGCGCCTTCGCCTGGTCGGCTTCGCCGTCGGTGACGGCGTGGGTGGGCGACAGGTTGAGCACGATGCCGAGCTCGGCCTTGCAGCCCTGCGCGCGCATCGCCTGCATCGCCAGGCCGTGGCTGAGCAGCAGGTGGTGCGAGGCCTGCATCGCCTGGGCGCGGTCCTTGACGCCGGGCGCAAAGGTGCCGGTTTCGTAGCCGAAGGTGGCGATGACCCAGGGTTCGTTGTGTGTGGTGATGGCGCCGACGCGGTCGCCGAAGAGCTCGGCCATACGGCAGGCGTATTCGACGAAGCGGTGCACGGTGTCGCGGTCGGCCCAGCCGCCGCGGGCCTGCAGGGCGGCCGGCAGGTCCCAGTGGTTCAGCGTCACATAGGGCTTGATGCCGCGCGCCAGCAGGCCATCGACGAGGCGGTCGTAGAAGGCCAGGCCCTTGTCGTTCCAGGCGCCGTCACCGCTCGGCCGCACGCGCGGCCACGAGACCGAGAAGCGATAGGCGTCTACGCCCAGGCTCGCGATCAGGTCGAGGTCGGTCTGCCAGCGGTGGTAGTGGTCGCAGGCGATGTCGCCGTCGCTGGCGTCGGCAATCGCGCCGGGAACGCGGCAGAAGTCGTCCCAGATGGAGCGGCCCTTGCCGTCTTCGACGCCGGCCCCTTCGATCTGGAACGCGCTGGTGGCGACGCCCCAGACGAAGTCTTTCGGGAACGGTGAGTCGTGTTGGGTGGGAGCAAGCATGTTGTTGTTTGGATTCTTGTTTTTCAGGGAGCGCGACAGCAACGCTTCATTTCACCGCGCCGGCCGTGAGGCCGGAGATCAACTGGCGTGACGAAAGCACGAACAGCACCACCAGCGGCAAGGTCGCAATGGCCGAGCCCGTCATCAGCGCACCCCACTCGGTGTTGACCGGGCTTTGCAGGCTGCGCAGCGCCAGCGGCAGGGTGTACATGTCGGGCGAGCGCATCACGATCAAGGGCCCGATGAAGTTGTTCCACGAGGCGATGAAGGTGATCAGGCCGAGCGTGCCGAGCGCCGGCTTCAACAACGGCAGCACGATCCGCCAGTAAATGCCGAGTTCGCCGCAGCCGTCCATGCGCGCCGCCTCGACCAGGTCTTTCGGGATCGACGAGGCCACGAACTGGCGCATCAGGAAAATGCCGAAGGCGCTGGCCGCGCCGGGGATGTAGAGCGCCTTCGGTTGGTCGATCCAGCCGAGCGCGTCCATGATCATGAAGGTCGGGATCATGTTCATGAACGAGGGCAGCAGCATCGTTGCCATCACCAGCCCGAACAGCGCGTTCTTGTAGCGGAACTCGAAAAGTGCGAAGGCGTAGCCGCCCATCGAGCAGAACATCAGGGTCAGCACGGTCGAGGCCACGGCCACGTACAGGCTCCAGCCGAGGTTGCGCCAGAACGGCATGCGCTCGGTGAGGATCTTCAGGTTGTTGAAGAAGTCGTCGCCGAAGAACAGCGGCGGCGGCAGGCTGAAGATTTCGGTCCGCGAATGGGTCGCGAAGACGAACATGAAGTAGAACGGCGCGAGCATGATGAGCGCGCCGACGCCGACCACGCAATAGGCGGCCCACGGGGCAAGGCGATCAGAGGTGATCTTCATGGTTCGCAGCCGGGCTTCAGGCGGAAGGGCCGCGCGGGCGGAAGGCCCGGTTGGTGACCCAGGTGAGTACCGCGACGACGATGAAGAGCAGCCACGACATCGCGCTCGCGGCGCCGAAGTCGTTGAAGTCGAAGGCCATGCGGTAGAGGTAGATCGCGGTCGTCATGCCCGACTGGTCGGAGCCGCCGCGGCCGCCGGTCAGGATGAACGGTTCCTCGAACAGTTGCAGGCCGCCGATCACGCTCAGCGTGACGCCGAAGAAGATCATCGGCTTCAGGCTCGGCAGCGTGATGAACCAGAACTGCTGCAAGCGGCCGGCGCCGTCCATCGTTGCGGCTTCGTAAATGTCGCCCGGGATCGTCTGCAGCGCGGCGAGGTAGAGCACAACGTTGAAGCCGACGTAGCGCCAGAACACGATCATCGCGATCGCGGGCTTGATGTTGTCGGGGTCGTTCAACCAATCGACCGGGTTCGCCGGCATCAGCCCGCCGATCACGGGCAGTTGGCCGAGCAGGTTGATGCCGACGTTGATGAGGCCGTAGTCGGTTGAGAACAGCGAGCTGAACAAGATCGCGATCGCCACCGTCGAGGTGATATAGGGCATGAAGTAGGCCCCGACCACGCCGTTGCGCAGGCGCTTGAACGACGAATGGATGAAGTACGCGAGGGGGATCGCCACCAAATGCTGCGGCACGCCGGAGGCGAGCGCGAGCCAGCCGGTGTTCTTCAGCGACTTCCAGAACCACGGGTCCTGCAAGGCAAAGGCGAAGTTGTCGAAGCCGACGAATTCCATCGCGCCGAGGCCGCTGGTCGGCTCCCAGGACTGGAACGCCAGGTAGAGCGAAAAGCCGAGCGGGAACACGCCGAAGATGAGGAACAGGCCGACGAACGGGCTCAGGAAGACATACGGCGCCCAGGTGGGCGAGAGGCGCAGGGCGGCGGGCAGCTTCATGGCGGGCGGGGCGGGTTCGGGCGGCGGTGCGGCAGGGCGGTGGCTCAGCGGCTCAGCGGCGCGCGCGCTGTTGCAGCAGCGCTTGCGCGTCGGCCAGCGCGGTCGGGATGTCCTTGCCGCGGTCGAGCACCTTGTCGAGTTCGGTGTTGATCACTTCGTCGGCGAACGCGTCCTGCTTGTGCACGCTGACGGCGACGATCTTGGCCGCGGCGGCGCGCCAGCCGACGCGCGCCTTCTGGCCGCCGAGGAACTCGATCGGCTGCTCGAAGAACGGGTCGTCGAAGGTCTGCAACAGCGACGGAAACGCGTCTTGCGACTTGAACGCGGCGAGCTGCATCTCGCGTTTCAACGTCAGCAGTTGGATGAACTCCCACGCCAGTTGCTTGTTGGCGGCGGGCGAGCCATGGGGGATCGCGAGGAAGGTACCGCCGTAGGCCGCGAACGCGCCCTCGGGCAACTGCGCGGCGCGCCACAGGCCCTTGGTGTTCGGGGCCAGCCAGTTGTTCAGATGGCCCGCGAGCCAGGCGCCCGTGAGCTGGGTCGCGATGGTGCCGCGCTTGAAGCCCTCGGACCACTCGTTGGACCAGGCGCCGACCTTGGCGTCGAGCTTTTGCTGGCGCACCTGGCGCGCCAGCTCGAACGCGCGCACGAAGCGCGGCGAGGTGACGAGCACCTTCGACTGGCTGTCGAAGTACAAGCCCTCGCCGGGCTGGATACCGGCGCGGATGACGATGTCCTTCATGTCGCGCGCGTGGGCCATCAGGTAGGCGCCGGTGCTTGCCTTGATCTTCGCGCCGGCCGCCACATAGCCGTCCCACGAGGCGGTGAGCTCGGCTTCGCTGACGCCGGCCTTGGCCAGAATGTCAGCGCGGTAGAGCAGCGTGCCGGGGCCAATGTCGGTCGGCGCGGCCACCACCGCGCCCTTGCGGTTGGTCGCCTGCTGGAAGGCGTAAGGGACGAACTGGGCCTGAAACTGCTTGATGTTGTACGGCGCGAGCGAGAGGTCTTCAAGGCCGCCGCCCTGGGCGAACCGGCCCACGTAGCCGACCTCGAGCGCCATCACGTCGGGCAGATAGAACGAGGTCGAGAGCGCCGTCGTCATCGCGGTGTGGTGGTCGCTGAACTGGCGGCTCACGACCTTGACATCGACCGTGGGGTGGAGCTTCTTCCAGGCCGGCACAGCGGCACGCACGATCTCGTCGACGGCCGGGAAGGCGGCCACGACCAGCGTCTGCTGCGCCAGCGCCGGGCCCGAAAACAGGGCGGCCAAGCACAGGCCCATGCCGATGCCCATGCCCGAGCCCACCCAGGCCCGGCTTGGTCTGGCCCGGTGAATTCGCTCCCCCATCCGTTTCTCCGCATCCGCAGGGCGAGTCGCCTTGCTGCCCCGTACCGCCCTACCGAAAACCAAGTACCGAATGACGATCACTTGACGAGTCGGCCCAGCGCCATGAAAGCGCTTTCAGACTATAGGGGTGCCGGTCCGGCCTGTCAATTGAGGGAAAGCGTGAACCCTTGTGCTGCGGGAGCCCGGCGCGGCACGACCCGCCTGCTCGTCGAGCGCAAGCGCCGCCGGCAAGGCAGGCAGATCAACCGGTCAGGAGCCGGGTCGACTCGCGGGCCACGAAACGCGGCGGCGGCACTTCAGCCGTCGGCGTGATGCCGGCCAGCAGGTCCAGCATCGCGGCCGCGGCCAGACGGCCGAGTTCGTGCGCCGGCTGGTGGACGGTGCTCAGCGGCGGGCTGGCGAACTGCGAGGTCGGCAGGTCGTCGAACCCGACCAGCGAAATGTCGTCCGGCACGCGCAGCGAGCGCCGGCGCAAACCGAGCGCGGCGCCGGAGGCCATCTGGTCGTTGGCGGCGAAGATCGCGGTGATGATCTTGCGGTTGAGAAGCAAGCGATCGACCGCCAGCATGCCGCTGATCTCGTGGTACTCGCCGGGCACTACCAGTTGCGGGTCGTAGCCGATGTGGGCGGCCTCCAGCGCAGCCCGGTAGCCGCCCAGCCGCTCCATCGAGTCGGGGTGGTCTGGCTCGCCGGTGATGAAGCCGATGCTCCGGTGTCCGAACTGGATCAGGTGCTGCGTGGCCAGGCGGGCGCCTTCGAAGTTGTCGAACTTCAGCGCGTACAGGCCGGGCGCCTTGAGCGAGCGGCCGGTCACGACGACCGGCAGATTCCTGGCGGTGGCCTTCAGCGCCTGATCGGGCAGGCGGCCGGTGAGCACGATGATGCCGTCGACCCGGCGCGAGCGAAGCATGTCGATGCAGCGGGCCTCGGCGTCGGCATTCCAGTTGCCGCTGACGAACAGCGGCCGGTAGCCCGCCGGGTCGAGCGCCTCCTCGATGCCGCGCAGCGCGGCGCCGTAGAACGGGCTGTCCACCGCCTGCGTGACCACGCCGATGCTGAGCGTGCGCCCACCGGCCAGGCCACGCGCCATCGGATTGGGAACGAAACCGAGCTTGGCAATCGCCTCCTTGATGGCCTGGGTCTTGAGTTCGCTGACCGCCGCCGTCCCGTTGAGCACCCGCGAAATGGTGCTCGCCGACACCCCCGCCGCCAGGGCGACCATTTCGATCGTCGCCGGATGGCTGTCGCCAACCGATCGCTGGCTGGCATTTCGACGCGGACCCGTCTTGGTGTTCATGTCGGTGGCTGACGCCCAAAGGACACGAGTTTAAGGGTCGCCCGCGCAAGGCCCCCGGCCGGCGGCATCGGCGCGTCGCTGCCGGCGCGGTCGTGGCGCCCGCGCCCACGGGGAAAATGGCTGGGGCGGCCCTCAAGCCGCGCGCAGCAACGGCATCGCCGGCAGGCGGAACATCACCGTCTCCGGCGTGCCCTCGATCTGCCGCACCGACTGCGCGCCCAGCGCCAGCAGCCGCGCGCAGACGCCCTGCACCAGCGCCTCGGGTGTGGAAGCCCCAGCCGAGACGCCGACCCGCCCGACTCGCAGCAGCCAGGCCGGGTCGATCTCGGCGGCCTCCTGCACCAGGTGGGCCGGCACGCCCTGCTGGACCACCACTTCGCGCAAGCGGCGGCTGTTCGAGCTGTTGTGGGCGCCGACCACCAGCACCAGATCAACCTGCGCGGCCAGCTTGCGCACCGCGTTCTGCCGGTTCTGGGTGGCGTAGCAGATGTCGTCCAGGCGCGGCCCGACGATGCCCGGGAAACGCTGCTGCAAGGCCTCGATCGTGAGCCGCGCGTCGTCGAGGCTGAGCGTGGTCTGGGTGACGTAGGCGGGCCGCGCGTCGCGCGGCAGCAAGAGCCGCTGCACGTCGTCGGCCGTCGTGACCAGGTGCGCGGCGCCGTCCACCGCGCCGATCGTCCCTTCGACTTCTTCGTGGCCGGGGTGGCCGATGACGATCAGCGTGTGACCGAGTTGAACGTAGCGCTGGGCCTGTATGTGGACCTTGGCCACCAGCGGGCAGGTGGCGTCGATCACGCGCAAGGCACGCGACCGGGCCTGCGCGCGCACCGCATTCGATACCCCGTGAGCGCTGAACACCGTGACCGCGCCGTGCGGGATGGCGTCGATGTCCTGCACAAACACCGCGCCCCGGCCGCGCAACTCGGCCACGACATGGCCGTTGTGAACGATCTCGTGGAACACGTAGACCGGCGCGCCGTGCACGGCGAGCGCCTGCTCGACGCTGTCGATCGCCCGCACCACACCGGCGCAAAAACCCCGCGGGTTGGCAAGCAGCATGTGCATGGCCGGCAGCCGTCGTGGCGCTTCGTGGGCTAGCGGGCCGGCCGTTGCCTACTTCGCGAGGGCGATCTCCACCCGGCGCGCGTCGGCCTCGGCACCGCCGATCACGAACTCGGGTTTCTTCAGGCGGATCCGGTCGTCGGCCACACCGGCCGCCTTGAGTGCGTCGCGCACCGCGAAGGCGCGCTGCTTGGCCAGCTCGAGGTTGGCGTCGGCGTTGCCCGACTTGTCGGCGTAACCAGACAGATCAACCGCCTGCCCCGGGTGCGCCGTGATGTCGGCCGCGGCCAGTGAGATGACTCGCAGCGCCTCGCTGCTGAGCTCGCTCCGGCCGACCAGGAACAGCACCAGCATCTTGCCCGGCTCGCCGTCGGCGGCGGTGGCCGCAACCGGTTGCGCCGCTGCCAGGGCGCCGATCGGGCCGGCGAGTTCCGGAAAGCCCTTGAGCATCTGGGCCCCGTAGAGCGGCTTGTAGGCGCCCTGGTGGCAGGTCGCGCAGTTGACCTTGGCCGAGTCGCCGTTCGGCCCCAATCGATGTGCCGGGAACACGCTGGCCAGGGGGTCGATGTAGGTGTTGTTGACGTCACGGACCATCCGGATGCTGTACCAGGCTATCGCGCGCTGCGGCGTGCTGGCGTCCCACTGCGCGAACGAGCGCGTGTTGTGGCAGTAGGTGCAATTGACGCCGAGCGACTGCGACATGTGCATCATCAGACCGTAAGTCCATTCGGTCTGCTTGATCGACTGGCGGTTGCCCATCGGCAGTGGCTCGGTCCCGATGACACGTATCTCGGTCGCCTTGAGCAGGAACGGCGTGAACGGATCGTTCGGCAGCGACGCGAAAGCGACGTCCTGTGATGCTGCGTTCTGGCCTGCCAGCAAAGCTGACCCGGGCGACGCCGGCGCCGGCGTGAACCAGACCTTTGCCGGCACCGGGTTGCCGCGGTGGCAGGTGTAGCAGGTGACGCCGGTGTCGGCGACGTGGGTTTTCCAGTCGGCGTTGATGTGCTGCGTCATCTGCAGCATGCGCCGGGCCACGACCTTGGTGTACTTGCCGTCGTCGGCGTAGTTCTCGGCCGCGTGGCAATAGGTGCAGCCTTCCTTGGGTGCAACCCAGGCCGTGATGGCGACCATGTTGCGCGCAAACTCGCCCACGCTCAGGTCGCCCAGCACCTTCAGGTTCTTGTAGATCTGGCCCGCCCGGGGGCCGTCGGGCGAGGCCGCTGCGGGCGTTTCCGGGGCCTGGTTGAGGGTGGCCTGGGTCGCCAGAATGCGCGGGTTGTAGACCTCGACCATGGCGAGCCCGCGATAGCCGTGCTGCACCGTGTTGACGGGTGGCCGCTCGCAGCCGGCGAGCAGGGCCGCGCCGGAGACGGCGAGCGCCAGCCAGGCCGTCTTGATCGATCGGGTCATCAGGCAACCTCCGTGCTTTGCACTCCGGTATTCGCCCTTGGGGCGGCCCGGCGTGCTCATGGCTTGACTCCCTGGAGGAGGGCAGGGTCGGCAACGGGCGAGAAGACCATCGGGTAGATCGGCGCGATGTGGTGCTTCACGCCCCACAGGTACCAGTTGTCGACCACGGTACCCGTGAGCAGGATGCCGATGCCGCCGGTCAGCGGCGTCAGCACCGCGAACCACCAGGCCCAGCGGTGGATCGACTCCATCGTCGCGTTGAAGCCCATCGTCCAGCGCCAGAACAGCGCGGCGCGCTCCGAGGCCGTGCCGCGATCGACGATCTGCTCGATCTCGCGCTCGCCGCCGAAGCGGCTGACCGCCAGGATGGTGGCGCCGTGCATTGCGAACAACAGCGTCGAGCCGTAGAGGAACGCGATCGACAGCATGTGGAAGGGGTTGTAGAACAGGTTGCCATAGCGAATCGAGAACGCGGCGGTCCAGTCGAGGTGCGGGAAGATGCCGAACGGCACCGCCTCGCCCCAGCTGCCCATCAGCAGCGGACGGATGAAGCCGAGCACCAGATAGAGCCAGATCGCCGCCGCGAAGGCCCAGGCCACGTGCGTGCCCATGCCGAGCGCCCGCGCACGGCGGTACATGCGAACCCACCACAACAGCAGCGAGGCAGTCAGGAAGAAGCCCGCCATCAGCCACCAGCCGCCCTGGTTCAGCGGCGGGATGCGCAGCCCGTTGGCGGGCGCGGGCGGTTCGAGCCCCAGCCAGAACAACTGGCGCACGAACTGCACCGGGTCCCAGTTGACCGAGGCCAGCATGTTGAGGCCGATGATCTCGAACGCGATGAAGCCGCAGATCAGCGCCGCAAAGCCGTAGGCGCCGAGGTAGATCGGGCCCAACTGCGCGTCGCCAATGCGGCCCAGCAGGTGGAGGTGCCAGGCGCCGGGGCCGCGCTCGCGCGTGCCACCCTCGACCGCGATGCCCGGGTACGCCGGGGACAGCACTTGCACGCTGGTGAAGATGTTTTGATATTCAGCCATGAAGGGTTTCCTCGCCCGTTTTGCTGCTTGCCTAGCGCCAGACCGGCAGGTTGAGCCACCAGCCCCACCATTCGGGCCAGCCGCGGGTCCAGAAGGGTCCGCTGATGACGATGCAGACAGCGCTGAAGAACACTGCGGCCATCGCCAGGAACAGGCCCAGGCGGTGGATGCCCAGCGTGCCCACCGAGTAGCCGATGAAGTCGCGGAAGAAGGTGTCTTCGTGGTCCGGCGACTTGACGACCTGCCCCTTG
>JANOVJ010000240.1:0-3179 GCA_031417295.1 bacterium
CCAGACCGTGCACGCCAGCGTCAGTGTTCAGGCTATCGATCCGGTGCGCCGCCGCGTCACGCTGGACACGGTATGCCGCGTCGGCGACACGGTGGTGATTGACGGCCAGGCGCTGGTGATGACGACTTCGTCAGCGAAACGTGCGCCGTCCGCGGCCGCAACCGCGGTAGTGAACCCAGCGGCCAGCCTGGTTTGAACCCTGCCCACACCCCACAGGAGCCCAGGCCATGAAGGTACTCGTCGCAGTCAAACGTGTCGTTGACTACAACGTCAAGGTTCGAGTCAAGTCAGACGGCAGCGGCGTGGACATCGCCAACGTCAAGATGAGCATGAACCCGTTCGACGAAATCGCCATCGAAGAAGCGGTTCGTCTACGGGAGAAGGGCCTGGTCACTGAAGTGATCGCGGTCTCCTGCGGCGTCACGCAGTGCCAGGAGACGCTGCGCACCGCGATGGCCATCGGCGCCGACCGTGCGATCCTGGTCGAGACGCTTGATGAACTGCAGCCGCTGGCGGTGGCCAAGTTGCTGAAGGCCTTGTTCGACAGGGAGCAGCCTGACTTGGTGCTGCTGGGCAAGCAGGCGATCGACGACGACTGCAACCAGACCGGTCAGATGCTGGCGGCGCTAGCCGGTCTGCCGCAAGCAACGTTTGCTTCGAGAGTCGAATTGGCCGACGGCCACGCCATCGTGGCGCGCGAAGTCGATGGCGGCAGCGAAACGCTCAGCATCAGGCTGCCGGCGACCATCACGACCGACCTGCGCCTGAACGAGCCGCGCTACGTCACCTTGCCCAACATCATGAAGGCCAAGAAGAAGCCTCTCGAAGTGCTGAAGCCCGGCGAACTCGGGGTGGACATCGCGCCGCATTTCAGGACCCTAAAGGTCAGCGAGCCGCCCGGGCGAAGTGCCGGCGTCAAGGTGGTCGATGTGGCCGCCCTGGTCTCGAAACTCAAGAACGACGCGAAGGTGATCTAGGATGAAACTGCCCCAAGCTCGCTACGCTCGCTGCCCCCGAGGGGCGCATCAGTGTCTTCGGACGGCCGGGCGCCACTGACATGCAACCCCTGCTGAATGTTCTGGTCGTGGCCGAACACGACCACCGCGTCGTCAAGGCTGCCACACTGAACACCGTCACCGCAGCACTCCAGTGCGGTGGCGATGTGCATGTGCTGATTGCGGGCGCGAATGCTGCCGGTGCCGCCCGCGCTGCGGCACAGATCGCCGGAGTTTTGAAAGTGCTGCACGCCGACGGTGAGCAGTTTGCGCAAGGACTGGCCGAAAACGTCGCCGCGCAGGTACTGGCACTGGCCAAGGATTACGGCTACATCCTGTTCCCGGCCACGGCGGCCGGCAAGAACGTCGCGCCCAGAGTGGCGGCCATGCTCGACGTCGGGCAGATCTCCGACATCACGCGGGTCGTGAATTCCGACACCTTCGAGCGCCCGATCTACGCCGGCAATGCGATGGCCACGGTTCAGTGCCTGGACACGGTGAAGGTACTGACGGTGCGCACGACGGGCTTCGACGCCGCACCGACCCAAGGCGGCACGGCAGCGGTCGAGACCGTCACCGCGGTTCCCGACTCCGGCTTGTCGGCCCACATGGGCAGCGAGATCGCCAGCAATGACCGGCCGGAACTCAACTCCGCCAGGGTGATCGTGTCGGGAGGCCGTGGCTTGGGGTCAGGCGAAAAGTTCAACGAGGTGCTGTCGCCGCTGGCCGACAAGCTGGGCGCGGCGCTGGGCGCGAGCCGTGCCGCGGTCGACGCGGGCTACGCCCCCAACGATTGGCAGGTGGGTCAGACGGGCAAGATCGTGGCGCCACAGCTCTACATCGCCTGCGGCATCAGCGGCGCTATCCAGCACCTGGCAGGCATGAAGGACTCCAAGGTCATCGTGGCGATCAACAAGGATCCGGAAGCGCCGATCTTCAGCGTCGCCGACTACGGGCTCGTGGCCGACCTGTTTGAGGCGGTGCCGGAACTCGTGAGGGCGCTGTAGGGACGCGAACTGCTCCTGGATGGCCTGGGCCGGCACCCATATCTGGCTGCCTCCGGGCGCTGCGTTGCGTTGCGGCAGGAGTCTGGATGCCCGACGTCGTCAATCCCCCTTGCTCGTCAGATGGCAGCTGAACAGCCAAGTGGAACGACTGCTATGGGGCCCCCAATCGAAGATGCCGAGCGGCAACAAAGGGTGGAAGGCGGGTGTAGCCCGCCGCGACCTGGCCGGCAGCAATCAGTCTTCAGCAGTCACTCGGCCGAGCCGGCCGTCCGCCAACAGTGGGTCGATACCCCATGCCAGCGATCAGCCGCTTTCGAGCGGCAACCCGCGCCTCAGTCATCCGCCTCCTTGACGAACCGCAGCCCCCGCTCGTCGCGCACAAACCCGGCTGCGTCGAGTTCGGCGGCAGACGGGCCGGCGCCGAGGCTCGCGCCGTCATCGGTGCGTTCTTCAGGCGAAGGGCGGGCCGCTTTCGCCGGTGAAGCTTGGGCCACAGCCGCAGGCGCCGCGGTCGAGCGGAACTTCGTCACCTGCTTCCACGACCGCGTCAGCGCGTCGGCAAAGATCAGCAGCAGGTCGCCCTGGCGGCCCATGCCCAGCGCAGTGGCAATGGACTCTTGCTCGTCGGGAATGATTTCGATCGCGCCTCCGGCCACGCCCTTGGCCTTCAACACGCGGGCGATCATGTTCGGCACCTCGTCGCCATCGCGCCCGCGCAGCGAATCGTCGCGGCGGCAGATGTAGTGGTCGAATCGTCCGGCCACCGCTTCGGCAATCGCCACGATGTCCTCGTCGCGCCGATCCCCCGGCCCGGCGACGACGACGATGCGCCGGCCGGTCACGTCCAGCCGCTGCGCCAGGTCGGCCATCGCGGCCACGGCGTGGGCGTTGTGGGCGTAGTCGAAGATCACCTTGAACGGGTGCTCGTCATACACGTTCATCCGCCCCGGCGCCTGATAGAACGTGCTGTCGAAGGTGCGCAGGCCTTGCCGTATCGCGTCGAGCTTGATGCCCAATGAGAACGCGCACGCCGCAGCGAACATCGCGTTCTGCACGTTGTGCATCGCCCGGCCTTCGAGCGTGGCCGGGATCAGGTGCGTCCACAGCAGCGGAATGTGGCTGCCCTTGTCGTAGAGCGTGATCATCTGGCCGTTCACGCCCGCTTCCAGCGCGCACG
>JANOVJ010000241.1:0-9129 GCA_031417295.1 bacterium
GCCGAACGTGCTCGGCAAGTTCGACGAACCCGAGGGCGATTCGACCGGCGGCGAGTGGAGCATGCCGAACCCGAGCGAGAACTGGCTGCTGCGCGCGAAGGCCGACCTGACGCCGGCGATCATCGCCAAGGCGATCGCCAAACGGCTGAAGAAGCTCGGTGTTGGATCGGACATCGTGGCCCGCATGGACGCGCGCCTCGCCATCATCGAAGCCCGCGAACGCCAGCTCGACGCGCTGACGGTGGACACCGGCGAACGCGCGCCGTGGTTCTGCAGCGGCTGCCCGCACAACACCAGCACGCGCGTGCCCGAAGGCTCGCGCGCGGTGGCCGGCATCGGCTGCCACTACATGTCGGTCTGGATGGATCGCAGCACCTCCACCTTCACCCAGATGGGCGGCGAAGGCGTGCCCTGGGTCGGCCAGGCACCGTTCACGCGCGAGCCGCACATCTTTGCCAACCTCGGCGACGGCACCTACTTCCACAGCGGCCTGCTGGCGATCCGGCAAAGCATCGCGGCGGGCGTGAACATCACCTACAAGATCCTCTACAACGATGCGGTCGCGATGACGGGCGGGCAACAGGTGGGCGAGCGGCCTGAAGGCCACTCCGTCACGCAGATCATGAAGAGCGTGCTCGCCGAAGGCGCGGCCAAGCTCATCATCGTGACCGACCAGCCGGAGAAGTACGACGGCGTGACGCTGGAGGCCGGCGTCACCGTGCACCACCGCGACGAGCTCGACAGCCTGCAGCGCCAGTTCCGCGAACTCAAGGGCACGACGGTCATCATCTACGACCAGACCTGCGCGACCGAGAAGCGCCGCCGCCGCAAGCGCGGCAAGCTGGCGACGCCCGACAAGCGCGCCTTCATCAACGAGTTGGTCTGCGAAGGCTGCGGAGATTGCAGCGTGAAGAGCAATTGCCTGTCGGTCGAGCCGGTGGAGACCGAGCTCGGCCGCAAGCGCCGCATCAACCAGAACAGTTGCAACCTCGACTATTCGTGCGTCAACGGCTTCTGCCCGAGCTTCGTCACGGTCGAGGGCGGGCAGTTGAAGAAGCCGAAAATGCCAAGGGACCAGGACAAGGCCGGCCTGTCTTCGCTGCCCGCCATTCCCGAGCCAGCGCTGCCGTTGGCCGAGAAGGCCTGGGGCATCGTGGTCGGCGGCGTGGGCGGCACCGGCGTCATCACGATCGGCCAGTTGCTCGGCATGGCGGCGCACATCGAAGGCAAGGGCGTCGTCACGCAGGACGCGGGCGGTCTGGCGCAAAAGGGCGGCGCGACCTGGAGCCACATCCAGATCGCGAACCGCAGCGACGCAATCTTCACGACCAAGGTCGATACGGCGCAGGCGGACCTCGTGATCGCCTGCGACAGCATCGTCGGCGCGACCAAGTACACGTTGACTGTCATGCAGCACGGCCGCACCTACGTCGCGCTGAACACCCACGGCACGCCGACCGCGGCCTTCGTGAAGAACGCCGACTGGCAATTTCCCGGCGCCAACTGCGAGGCCGTGGTGCGCGCCAGCGTGGGCGATGCGCTGGTCGGCGCGTTCGACGCCGAGCAGGTGGCGGTGCAGATGATCGGCGACTCGATCTATACCAACCCCTTGATGCTGGGCTACGCCTGGCAGCAAGGCCGTATCCCGCTCAGCCACGCCGCGTTGATGCGCGCGATGGAGCTGAACAACGTGCAGATCGACAACAACAAGGCCGCCTTCGAATGGGGCCGCCGCTGCGCGCATGACCTGGCAGGGGTGCAGGCGCTGTTCAAGGCGCGCCAGGTGATCCAGTTCGTGAAGAAGCCATCGGTCGACGAGATGGTGGCGACGCGGGTGGAGTTCTTGACCGGCTACCAGGACGCGGCGTATGCGGCGCGCTACAGGGCCTTCGTCGAGAAGGTGCGTGCGGCCGAAGCGCCGCTGGCTTCCACCAAGCTCAGCGAAGCCGTCGCCCGCTACCTGTTCAAGCTGATGGCCTACAAGGACGAATACGAAGTCGCGCGGCTGCACACCGACAAGCGCTTTCACGACAAGATCGCGGCGCAGTTCGAGGGCGACTACAAGCTCAACTTCCACCTCGCGCCGCCGATGATCGCGAAGAAGAACGACCAGGGCGAACTGATCAAGCAGCCCTTCGGCCCGTGGATGCTGACGGCCTTCGGCGTGCTCGCCAAACTGAAGGGCCTGCGCGGTGGCGCGTTCGACATCTTCGGCCGGACCGAGGAGCGCAAGACCGAGCGCGCGCTGATCGGCGAGTACCAGGCCTGTATCGACGAGTTGCTGAAGACGCTGACGGCCGAGCGCCTGGCGCAGGCCGCCGAGATCGCGCGCATCCCGGAAGACATTCGCGGCTATGGCCACGTGAAGGAGCGCCATCTGGTGGCGGCACGCGCGAAGTGGGCGCAGTTGATGACCGTTTGGCGGGCTGCTCCCGTGCGCGAACGACAGGCCGCGCTGGCCTGACGCGCCGAGCGCCGACCAGCCTGTGCGCATCCGCAATTCGACGGATGCAGGAGCATTTTCCGCCTCGTAGCATGGGGTGCGACGGCATCCAGTCACGCACGCTTTTGCACTGGGAGGTTTTGATGGCACGCACAGGGATTTCGAGGCTCAAGCGCCTCCTCGGGTGGGTCGGGGTGGCGATCGGGCTGGCCGCCGCCGCGCTACCCGCTGGCGCCAAGACCATCACTTACGTTCCTGACGGTTTCGGCGTCTACGGGGCCTACGTTGTCGAGTGGAAACCGGCCAGCCGCGCGCGCGCCGTCGACTGGCGTGGGGCCCGGACCGGCACCTTCACCGACGATGGCGTACAACGGCTCGTCACACTCGAGGCCCCGTTCACCTACGAGTCCACCTCGGTGGACGTCGGCTGCGACGGCAATCAATACCTGCAGCGCTTCGAGACGCACCAGATCGTCTTCCGTCAAGCCGAGGGCACGCAGACCCATGGCAAGACGAGCGTGGTCGAGATCGGGGTCATCGTCGACATCGACGGCTGCACACCAGGCAAGGTCGTGCCGTTCGGCAGCCCGGGCGATGTTGGATCGGCCTGGCTGAACCGCGGCTATGGCGCGCGGGTGCCGATGACCGACGTGCTGGCCGGCTTCAGCATCGCCGGGTTCTTTGAAACCTCGCTGCCTGCCGGTGCCTTCGGCTCCGCCCCGGCCGACATCGTGACCCTGGACACGGCGACCCAACTTCGCTTCCACGCCACCGGCACGGTCGTCGAAGCGGCCCTCAACAGCGAGCAGTGGCTGGTGCTGCACTTGCCCGGCCTCCAGCTTGGCTACACCCGCCTGAGCATCGACGGCACCAACACCGCCGAGACCTGGCTGGTCGGCGAGTTCGTCGGCGGCAAGCTGCAGACTGTGCGCGAGACGATGATGGTCAAGCCCGTCGCCGGCACGTCCTTCGGCACCTTGGGGCAGACGGCCCGGATGTGGGAGTCGTGGGTGGGCCGGGGCACCGACTATCCGTTCTTCATCTACCTCTACCGCAATTTCAGCGGCGACCGGGTGTCGAAGGACCTGACCGACGGCAGCGAATTCCGCACCCCGATCGGCTGGAGTTACCAGGGCACGAACATCGTGCAGACCCGCACTTTCGGCGACCGGACCTATGAGCGCACCTGGGTGCCCCTGGCCAACAAGGGCAACTATCGGGTGGTGATGGAACAGGAGTGGAGTATTCCGCTGGTCGGCACGCCCACGCTGCGCATCGCGCCGCGCGTCAACTACTACCGCAATACCGGCCCGGCCACGCCCCTGCCCTGAGTGCGGGCCGAAGCCCGCCCGCGACAGGCGGGCCTCGGCGACCAAGACACCGGATCGGCAAGCCGGCGTCTCAACACCGGGCATCGCCGCCGGGTGTTTACCCTCCCCCTAGAACGAAGTGACGCATCGCCCGCCCCAGCGCATCCACGCGCGTGCGGGCTGCGTAAGCGTTGGCTGAGCCCAGCCGCACGGCCGCTCATCGGTCCACGTTCGAACCCCGGTGCACCGGGGTCAACCCACCACTTCAAGGATGTCCGCATGAAACCTTCTGCCCTTCATCAATCCCCCCGGCTGCTGCCGCTGGTCGCCGCGCTGTGTGCGGGCGCCTGCTTCACCGCGGCCCAGGCGTCAAGCCACCGCGAAGCGCCGTTCATCGCGACCCAGCCGAAGGTCGATGCGACCGATTTCTACATGTTCAACAGCTACGAAGGCGTGGCCGCCAACGGTAGCGGCGGGCGGGCCGGCTTCGTGACCCTGATCGCCAACTACCTGCCACTGCAGGACGCGTACGGCGGCCCGAATTACTTCTCGCTCGACCCGAACGCACTGTACGAAATCCACATCGACAACAACGGCGATGCCAAGGAAGACATCACCTTCCAGTTCAAGTTCAAGAACAGCCTGAAGTCGATCGCGCTGCCCATCGCCGACAAGATGGTGCCGATTCCGCTGATCCAGGCCGGCGCCGTGACCGACCGCAAATCAGCCTCGTTGAACCTCAACGAGAGCTTCACCCTCAACATCATCCGCGGCGACCGCCGCACGGGCACCAGCGAGGCCGTGACGCGGCTGAACAGCGGCTCGGCCACGTTCGACAAGCCGGTCGACAACATCGGCACCAAGACCATCCCCGACTACGCCAACTACGCCGGCAAGCACATCTACACGGTGAACATTCCGGGCTGCGCCACGCCGGGCAAGGTGTTCGTCGGCCAGCGCAAGGACCCGTTCGCCGTCAACCTGGGCGTGATTTTCGACCTGGTGAACGCGCCGCTGGGCGTGATCACCGACCCGACGCTGATCAATGCCGGCGCCGACGACCTGGCCTACAAGAACGTGACCGCACTCGCCATCGAAGTGCCGGCGGCCTGCCTGGTTGCCGACGCCAGCAAGCCGGTGATCGGCGGCTGGACGAGCGCCAGCCTGCGCCAGGGCCAGTACCTCACGCCGAGCCCGGCCCGGGGCCACGCCACCACGCTGGTTGCCGGTGGCGACTGGACGCAGGTGTCGCGCCTGGGCATGCCGCTCGTCAATGAAGTGGTGATCGGCCTGCCCGACAAGGACCGCTTCAACAGTTCCAGCCCAAAGGACGACGGCCAGTTCGCCGACTACGTGACCAATCCGACGCTGCCCGCGCTGATCGAAGTCGCCTTCGGCCAGGCCCCGGGCGCGTTCGCACCCAGCAACGCCAGCCGGATCGACCTGGTGACGACCTTCCTCACCGGCATCAAGGGCGTGAACCAGCTCTCGACCGTCACGCCGTCGGAAATGCTGCGCCTGAACACCGCGATCCCGGCGGTGCCGTTCGCGAGCCAGAACCGGCTCGGCATTGTCGGCACGATCCTCGCCTCGGGCACCGACTTCGCGGGTTACCCGAACGGGCGGCGGCCGAAGGACGACGTGGTCGATATCTCGCTGGTCGCGGTGATGGGCGGCCTGTGCATGGCCAACGGCGACACCGACAAGCTGGGCTTCGGCGCCGCCTGCAAGCCCGCCGCCGTGCCGCTGGGCAACACCGCGTTCGCTTTGCATGACGCTGTGGACCAGGCGACGCGGCCGCTGCTGAACCGCTTCCCGTACCTGACCACGCCGATCCCGGGTGCGAAGTGAAGGCCTGTCAGTTCAACCCATCCGCCGCGAAGGAATCTCCACCATGAAGCTGACAAAGCTTTTCATCGCCGCCGCGCTGGCCGGCGCGGCCAGCGGGCCGCTGCTTGCAGCGCCGCTGGCACCGGCCGGGCAAGGCCTGTTCTCGACCACGTTCACGCAGGCGGTAGACGGCCTGTTCATCGACAACTTGAGCTTCGCGCCGCTGGGGGCCGGCGGCCTGGTCTCGGTGAGCCTGACCAGCCTCACCGGGCCGGTCAGCTTCTTCACCGCGAGCCTGAACGGGCACGACTTCAGCTACTTCCCCGAGCTGGGCGACCCGGTGTTCACCTTCCGGGCCCGGGTGTCCGGCGGTAGCCCGCTGGACCTGACAGTCTTCGGCGCCGTGCTCGCTGCGAATGGCAACCCGGGGGGCGCGGGTTCGTACACGGGCACCCTCACCGCCGTGGTGCCTGAGCCGGCGACCTTGGCCTTGATGCTCGCAGGCTTGATGGGGATTGGTGTAGCAGCGCGGCGCAGGGCCGTTGTTGCCGGCTGAGGCACCGTTCCTCCTCAGGTCCAGGCCACGTCGATCCCGTGCTCGGCGCACCATGCGGCGCCGAGCACCCGGTGCGCTTCGCGCTCGAAGTTGAACCAGGCGTCGCGCACGGCGGAATCGCCCTGGAGTGAATCCTTGAAGCGGCGGAACGGTTTGGGCCGCCCCAGCGCCGCCGCCAGGGGCTCGGCCATGGCGGCGTTCCCGTCGAGGCTCTCGACGAAATCCGCCATGACCCGGAACGCCTCGCTCGGCTCAAGCGTGTCGATCGGACGGTAGCGCGGGTTATGGCCCAGGTCGGGCGGAATCATGTCTTCATCGACGCCATCGCCGACGAACAGGACTTCGCCGGTCTCGGTGTCGAGGTAGTGGGCGCTGCCACCCAGCTCACTGCGCCAGGTCAAGGCGAAGGCGAAGTCCTCCAGATTGATGTTGAGTGCGGGCTTCGCTGCGTCTCCTTCGCTGGTGCCCGGCAGGCAGCTCCGAGTCGTCACTCTATCGCGCGCAGCCGAGCAACGCCTTGTGCGCTACGCTCGCCCGCGTGCGCTCCGCTCCACTGCAAACCACGCCCCCGCTGCGCTACAGCCGTATCGCCATCGGCCTGCATTGGGTGCTCGCCCTGGCCCTGGCCGGGAGCTTCAGCGTCGGCCTCTTCATGGCCGATCTGGCGGCCTCGCCGCTGAAGCTCCGGCTCTACAACTGGCACAAGTGGGCCGGCATCACGATCTTGCTGCTGTCGGCGCTGCGCCTGGCCTGGCGGCTGACGCACCGCCCGCCAGCCGATGTCGCCATGCCGCATTGGCAGCAGCGCGCGGCGCGCTTGACGCACCGCCTGCTCTACGCGCTGTTCTTCGCCGTCCCGCTGGTGGGCTGGGCCTACAGTTCGGCGGCGGGCTTTCCGGTGGTGCTGTTCGGCGTGCTGCCGTTGCCCGACTTCGTAAGCGCCGACAAGGCACTGGCCGAGGCCATCAAGCCCTGGCATGGCAACCTCGCCTTTGCGCTGGCCGGGCTGGTGCTGCTGCACGCGGCGGCGGCGCTGAAACACCACTTCATCGACCACGACGGCCTGCTCGGCCGGATGTGGCCGCAACGCCTCTGAGGCCCCCGTCATGCGCCCTCACTTTGCCGCCACCCTGCTGGCCCTTGCAGCGTTCGTTTCGCCGCTGGCGGCCCAGCAGCGGCTGCTGCCGGCGCAGAGCGAGATCACCTTCACCAGCAAGCAGATGGGCGTGCCGGTGCAGGGCCGGTTCCGCAGCTTCGAGGCGCAAGTGGAGTTCGATCCGAAGCAGCCCGAGGCCGCCAGGATCGCGCTGCGCATCGACTTGGCGAGTGCTTCCATCGGCACCGTCGAGACCGAGGCCGAACTGGCCAAGCCGGGCTGGTTCGACAGCCGCAAGTTTGCCCAGGCGAGCTTCACCGCCAGCAGCGTGAAGCCGGCCGGCGCCGGCCGCTTCGACGTGGCCGGCAAGCTCACGCTCAAGGGCACGGGCCGCGACCTGGTGGTGCCGGTGACGCTGCAGCGTGCGGGCGACATCACCACCGCCAGCGGAAGCTTCACGATCCGCCGCCTCGACTACAAGATCGGTGACGGCGACTGGGGCGACACCTCGCTCGTCGCCGACGAGGTGCTGGTGAAGTTCAAGCTCGCGCTGGCGGGCGTGGCCGCGCCGTGATGCGCGCGCACAGGCTGCCGGCGGGCGCCGCACGGGTTGCAAGCGCCGCTGCCGGCTGCCGCGCGGACCCGCGTGGCCGCAGCGTGAGGCCCTTTCGTGCCGTGCTGCCGTTCGCCGTGCTGGCGCTGTGCGCCTGTGCCGGCCTCTCGAACCGCCCCGAGCCGGGCGCCTACGCCATCGACCCGACGCACACCTCGGTCACGTTCGAGGTGGCGCACTTCGGCACCTCGACCAGCCGCGGCCGCTTCGAGCGCGCGCAGGGCGAGGTGCGGTGGGGTGAATCCGGCCAGGGCGGTCGGGTCGAGATCCGCATCGCCACCGCGTCGGTCAGCACCGGCGTGGCGGCGCTCGACGGCCGGCTGCGGGGGCGCGATTTCCTCGACAGCGAGGCCTTTCCTGCGGCCACCTTCATCGCCGACGGGCTGGCGTTCAAGGGCGGCGCGGTGAGCGAGGTCGCGGGCCAACTCACCCTGCGCGGCAAGACCTTGCCGCTGACGCTGAAGGCGAGCCACTTCAACTGTTACGTCAGCCCGCTGCTCGTGCGCCAGGTGTGCGGCGGCGACTTCGAGGCCACGCTGCAGCCCAGCCGCTGGGGCGTCGCGGGTGGGCTGCCGATCGGCATCGCGGACGAGGTTCGGCTGCTGGTGCAGGTCGAGGCGATCCGGCAGTAGGCGTGGCCGCACGATGCGCTCGGTCTTCGCCCCGATCCTGCTGTTGTGCGCGCTGGCCTTGCCGGCTGCGGCCGAGCCCACCGTCTACGTGCTCGACCCGACGCACAGCTTTGTCAACTTCGAGATCAGGCACTTCGGCACGTCCACGATCCGCGGCCGCTTCGGCCCGCTGAACGGCAGCGTGATGATCGACCGTGCTGCCGGGCGCGGAAGCGTCGATCTCACCATCGACACCGCCAGCGTGAGCACCGGCCTGCGCGTGTTCGACTCGCGCCTGCGCGAGGCCGACCTGCTGGCCAGCACCGAACACCCGCAAGCATCGTTCGTGGCCGACAACTTTCGCTTCGATGGCGGGCAGTTGATCGAAGTGCGCGGCCGCTTCACGCTGCGCGGCGTGAGCCAGCCGCTCAGCCTGCGCGCGCTGCGCTTTGCCTGCGAGCCGCGCGCGCTGTTGTCGCAACGCGAAGTCTGCGGTGGCGACTTCGAGGCCGCGATCGAGCGCAGCGCGTTCGGCGCCAGCTTCGGCACCCCGTTCGTGGCCGACAGGGTGCGGATCGTGATCCAGGTGGAAGGCATCAGGCAATAGCGCGGCAGGCCCGACCTGGCCTCACTGCGCAACGCCGAGCTTCTTCTCCTGCGCCATCAACTC
>JANOVJ010000242.1:0-9102 GCA_031417295.1 bacterium
CGGGCGCCAGGCGCTCGCGGTCCTGCGCCAGTTCGGCTGCGCTGGCTGCAAAGGCACCGCCTTTCGACTGCAGCCGTGCACTCGCCTGCCGCAGCGCAAGCCCGCCGCCGCAGAGGAACACAACGGTCAGCACGGCCATCGCCTGCAGGCGGTAGCCGTCCCAGAACAGCAGCACGACGCAGCCGATGAACAGCACCAGCCCGAGGCCGACCAGCAGCACACCCAGCGCGGCCCAGACGAGGCAGGCCAGGATCCGAAGTTTTTGTTCCTCGAGCTCGGCGCCGATCAGTTCGAGCCGCACCTGCGCCAGCTCGAGCGCGGTGGCAAGCAGCCGCCGCAACGAGACCAGCAGCCCGCCGCCGGGGGCGGTGCGAGGCCTATCGCTCATCGGCTCATCGCCACCGCCGCTCCCGCCGCGGGGACTAGCGACGCCCGATCAGCAGGCCCACCAACAGGCCAAAGCCGGCCGCGACGCCGATCGAACGCCACGGGTTGTCATGCACGTAGTCGTCAGCCGCCAGCCCGGCCGCCTTGGCCCTGGAGAACGCGGCCTCTTGCGCCTCGGCCAGCCCGTCGCGGGCCCGGGCCAGGCTGACACGCACCTTGTCACGCAATTCGGCTGCGCCTTCGCCGGCCTGGCCAGCGGTGGTGCGCAACAGTTCTTCGGCATCGGTCACCACGAGGCGGAGATCGGCCATCAGTTTGTCGGTCTGGGCAGCGGTCAGGTCATTCATCGGGCAGCTCCGGGAGGGGTTGTGGGTGTCAAGGCGAAAGGAGAACCAGACGATACACCGCCGCCGCACCGGCGTCATGCGCTGGCGCGTTTGCCGGCACGTTTGTGAGCACGTTTTTCAGCAGGTTTGATGCCGCCAGCGCCGGCAGGTTGGCGCGCGTGGCTTGCTGTCGCCGCCGCCATAACGCTCAGCGGGTGGTGAAGCCCCAGCGCCGGCTCACGTCGAGGCCGCCCACCGAGCCACGCCACTCCACGGTGTAGGCCGTTGCGGCCTTCAGCGGTTGCAGCGGCAACAGGAACACGTGGCCGGCGCTGACGAGCCGGCGGTCGAGCCGCAGATCGAGCCCGGTGCGCGCAGCCGCCACCACGTTGCCGCCGGCCAGGATGCGTGCCTCGACCGGTGTGCCCTCGGCGCCCTCGGCGGCTTCGGCCAGCGTGAAGCGGGCGAGCACGATGGCGCTCGGCGCCAGGCCGGTGGCGGCGGCCGAGTTCAGGTCCACCAGGATCGGCGGGCCGACCAGCGCATCGCCCAGGTCGGGCGCCGGGTTGGGTGTTTCGGTGGCCGGCATGAACGCGGCCGGCACGCCCGTCTGGCCAGGGTAGGGGTAGACGCCGGTCGTGCCCGCGGGGCGCGCCTGCAGCGCCGCGTTGCGGCCCGGCCGCTGCGGCTCGATCACGCAGCCCGCGCCGGGCTCGACGGCGATGCCGACATCAGTGGCGCCGATCGTGAGCGAGCCAAGGTGATAGACCGTGTTCAGCAATTCGAGGCAGGCCTGCGCGGTGCTGCCGCTCGAGATCGCCTCGAAGCTGACACGGGTTTCGTAGCCCGCGGCGCGGATGCGGTCGATCGGCGTCTCGCCCGAGAAGCCGGGCCACTGCGCCTGCTGGCGGTGCGAGATGGCGCCGTCCCCGTGCCGCGCCAGGTACGTGGCGTGGGCCGCCGCGGCCTCGTCGAGCCGCACGTCCTGCGCCAGCAGGCCGAAGTTGCCGCGGGCGCGGGCCTCGTTCAGCGCCTCGAACACCGCCCGTTCGGGCGAGCCTTCGGCGTAGCTTGGCGGCGCCGCTTCGGTGACCAGCGGCGGCGGCAACTCGTCAAGCACGGGATGGTGCGGCTGCGAAGCAGCGGCCCGCGCCGGGCCACCTCGCGGCGGTCCGGTGGCAGCGTCGTCGGCGTCGGCGCGGAACTGCAGCCACAGGCTGGCCAGCAGCGCCAGCACCAGCGCGTCCTTGACACGAAGCCGGGGCAACGCAAGGGCGATGCGGGGGGGTGGGGTGGGGTCGGGCACGGGGTCGCTGCGGCGCGGGTTTGCTCCGGGCTATCGGCCCAACCGGCGCGAACCGGAGTGAATTCGGCTCGCCCCACAGCGCAATCGGGCACCGCCGAGAAATGCGACCGGCCACCCGGCCGGGCGACGCCGGGCTGAAGCAGAATTCGCTGCCGCCGCGGCGGGCCTCGAACCCTTCAAGGACAGCACAACCATGCGCATCGCGATCGGCGGCTTCCAGCACGAGACCAACACCTTCGCGCCGTCGAAGGCGACGTATGACGACTTCGTTCGCGATGGCGGCTGGCCGGGCCTGCGCCGCGGCGGCGAGATCCTCGACACCATGGTCGCGCGCAACCTGCCGATCGCCGGCTTCATCGAGCAGATGAAGGGCTCGCGGCACACGCTCGTGCCCACCGCGTGGGCGGCCTGCGAGCCCTCGGCGCACGTGACCGAAGACGCCTTCGAGCGCATCGCCGCGATGATCGTCGAGGGCATTCGCGATGCGCGGCCCGACGCCGTCTACCTCGACCTGCACGGCGCGATGGTCACCGAGCATCTCGACGACGGCGAGGGCGAGCTGCTGGCGCGGGTACGCAGCGTCATCGGCCCCCATGCGCCGCTGATGGCGAGCCTGGACCTGCACGCCAACGTGACACAGCGAATGCTCGAAGCCGCCGACGCGCTGCTTGCCTACCGCACCTACCCGCACATCGACATGGCCGAGACCGGTGCGCGCACCGCGTTCCTGCTCGCGCGCCGGCTCGACGGCATGGCGCGGCCGCACCTGGCGGTGCGGCGGGTGCCGTTCCTGATCCCGCTCACCGCGCAGTGCACCGACCTCGAGCCCGCGCGGGCGATCTACGCCACGCTGGCGCGGATGGAAGGCGGCGAGGTGACCAGCCTGAGCTTCACGCCGGGCTTTCCGGCGGCCGACTTCCCGGAGTGCGGGCCGGTCGTGTTCGCCTACGGCACGACGGAACTTGCGGCCCACACCGCGGCCGATGCGCTGCTGCGGCTCGTGAACCGCCACGAAGCCGACTTCGAAGCGCCGGTCTACAGCGCCGACGAAGCGGTACGGCGCGCGCTGCGGATCGCCAGCAAGACCGAGCGGCCGGTGGTGATCGCCGACACGCAGGACAACCCGGGCGCGGGCGGCGATTCCGACACCACCGGCATGCTGCGCGCGCTGCTAGCGAACCGCGCCGGCCACGCTCCGCGCGGCGCGGCGCTGGGCCTGATGGTCGACCCGTTGGCGGCGATGGCCGCGCACCGGGCAGGCCCGGGCAGCGAGATCGAGTTGTCGCTCGGCGGCAAGTCGGGCATTGCCGGTGACGCGCCGCTGGTGGGCCGATTTCGGGTCGAGGCGCTGGCCGACGGCCACGTCGAATGCAAGGGGCCGTTCTACCGCGGCGCGCGGATGGCGCTTGGGCTTTCAGCCTGCCTGGCTATCGAGGGCGTGCGCATCGTGCTCACGAGCAAGAAGACCCAACTTGCCGACCAGGCGCTGTACCGCTTCGTCGGCATCGAGCCAACGGCGCAGGCGATCCTCGTCAACAAGAGCTCGGTGCACTTCCGCGCCGACTTCACGCCGCTCGCGCAGGAGATTCTGGTTGCCGCTGCGCCCGGTCCGATGATCGCCGACCCGAGCCAGTTCGCGTGGACGCGGTTGCAGCGCGGGCTGCGGTTGAAGCCGAACGGGCCGGTGTTCTGAGTTCGACAGCCCGCAGGCCCGCGCCTTCCCGGGTGGCCCGGTCTGCGCGGTCACGGCCTAGCGCTGATTGAACAGTCTTGCACTCGCGCATTGCTGTCCGTTGTCGTCTTTGCGACAATTGCTGTCATGAAAGCAAGACGCGACAACACGAAGACCTTCGACGAGATCGAGGTTCGCCGCCCGGAACTGGCACAGAGCTATCTGGCGTTGATGGAGGCCCAGCCGGGGCGCCCGCTGGCCATGTTTGCGCCGCGTCGAGTCGGGAAGACCTACTTCCTCGATCACGACCTTGCGCCGGCCGCCCGTTTGGCGCAATGGCTGCCTGTCTACGCCGACCTGTGGCTGCAGAAATCGGCGCCGCTGCACGCCATCAACCATGCGATCGAGGAGGCCCTGGACGATGTGACGGTGCCACGCAGCGGCGTCGGCCGGCTGGCGAAGACGCCGGTCAAGAAGCTCGGGGCGCTGGGTGCCTCGGTGGACCTTGGCGATGCGCCTGCGCGGCGGCAACTGCCCGCCGCCCCCGAACTGCGCACGGATGCGCTGGTGGCACGGCTGTTTGCCGCCACCGGCCAAACGATCCTGTTGATGTTGGACGAAATCCAGTCCCTGGGCGATGTGGCGGACGGCGTGAAGGTCATGGCCACCCTGCGTGCCGTCTTGCACAAGCGCCGCGACATCCTCAAGTCGGTCTTCACCGGCTCATCTCAGGAGGCGATGACCCGCATGCTGTCCACCACGGGCTCTCCGATGTACCAGTTCGCTCAACTGCTGGACTTCCCGGTGCTTGGCGATGAATTCCTCCAGCAACTGGCCGATCACTTCGCTCGGGTGCACCCGGGCAAACGGCTGCAACTCGACGACTTGCGCCGCGTCTTTGCCAGGATCGGTTTCAAACCGCGGCTGATGCTGGACGTGGTGAAGTCCGTGTCGGCCGAGGGCCTGACGGACATGGATGCCGGCCTGAAGCGCTTCCTGCTCGACGACCGGCAGGTGGCCGGCTGGCGTGCATTGCTCCAGCCGCACGACCTGTTCGAACGTGCGGTGCTGCTGACGATCGCCCAAGGCCGCCCACCGATGGGGCGCGAAACCCTGGACGCGCTGGCCAGGCTGCCCGGCGCGCGCCCGACGGTGGCCAAGGTACGTGCGGCGATCGAGCGGCTTCGCCGGGCGGGGCTGGTCAGCAAAGGCGGCACGGGCCCGACCGCGATCGACGACCCGCTGTTTGCCGAGTTCCTGCAGGCCACGCCGCTGGAGAAGCTGAGGTGAAGCGGTGCACCTATCAGCCATCAGCCATCTGCCCCGTAGCGATCAAGATCGACGTGGCCACCGAAGAGCGCGTCAAGCGGCTGGCCGCGCCGCGCAATCGCACGCCGAACTGGCTGATGCGCGAGGCGATCAGCCATTGCGTGGAGCGCGAGGAACAGCGTGAGGCATTCCGGCAGGATGGCATCGAGAGTTGGCGATCTACGCCGACATGCTGGCCCAGGGCGTAAAGAAGTCCGAGCTCGCCGTCTGGGCTGGCACATGCAGCAGGTTGACCGCCGGCTCGACCTCAACCAGGCGAGGCGCATGGAGCACCTGGAGAGCGCAGCGCACGGCCTGGGGCGGGAAATCCGGCTCCCGGTCGGGTGACGGCCGAACCCCTCAATCGGCGACCGGCGCGCGCCCCAACACCACCTCGATCGACGCGAACAGGCTCGGCAGCCCGCCGGTGTGGATGAAGAGCACGTTGTCGGTCGGCTTCCACTCGCCCGCACGCACCAGACCGATCAGCCCGGCCATCGCCTTGCCGGTATAGGTCGGGTCCAGCGGCACGGCTTCGAGCCGCGCGAGCAGTTGCACCGCCTCGACCATGGGCCGGTTCGGCAGCGAGTACTTCGGCTGCCAGTAGCCGCCGATGCAGCGCACCGCCTCGCGCGGCAACTCGCCGCGCAAGCCCAGCAACTCAGCCGTGGCCAGCGCCTCGCGGTAGACCAGCGGCTCCTGCTGCTCCGGGTCGCGGCTGACGCCGATGCCGATCACCGGGATCGGCGCGTTGGCACCGAACAGCCCGGCCACCAGCCCGCCGTGCGTGCCCGAACTGCCCGAGCCGACGACGATGGCGTCGAAGTGGATTCCGCTCTCGAAGCTCTGCGCCAGGATCTCCAGCGCGCAGGCCACGTAGCCCAGCGCGCCGAGCGCGTTCGAGCCGCCGCCGGGAATGATGTAGCCCTTGCGGCCCTCGGTTGCCAGCGCGTCGGCGCAGCGCTGCATCGCCGCGGCCATGTCGGCGCCGCCGGGCAGCACCTCGATCGTCTCGGCGCCCATCAGCTCGAACATGAAGTGGTTGCCGTTGCCCTGCGGGTCGTAGCTGCCGGCGACGCGCTCTTCGAGCAGCAGGCGGCACTTCAGCCCTTCCTTCGCCGCAGCGGCGAGCGTGAGGCGGCAGTGGTTGGACTGGACCGCGCCGCAAGTGATGAGCGTGTCGGCGCCCCGCGCCAGCGCGTCGGCGACCAGAAACTCAAGCTTGCGCGTCTTGTTGCCGCCCGGGAACAGGCCGAGCATGTCGTCACGCTTGAGATGGATGTTCGGGCCACCGAGTGCGCGGCTGAGATTGAGCAAGGGCTCGATGGCCGTTGCGCCCTGGGTGTAGCGGCGGCGGGGGAAGCGGGACAGGTCCATGAGGTGGGCAGCCTTTCGGGGGTGGCCTGGCAGCGAGGCGAGCGGCCGCAAGTATCGCGCGGGCCGGGCCGCGATAGACTGGCCCGGCAGCGGGCGAATCACCTGAGCCGACGGTGCGTTGGCGTCTGCGTAAGCGGGCCAAGGCAGCCGCTTGCAAGAAGTCGAGCGCCGCAGCCGTTGCGGCCCAGCCGCCCACAACAAGACCACCGGAGACGAGATGAGTGCACATTTCCCGAAGCGCGGGCTCACCCGACGCGCGCTGATGCTCGCAGCCACCGCGGTCGCCGCCAGTGCAGCAAGGGCCCAGACCGCCTGGCCGAGCAAGCCGGTGACGATCATCGTGCCCTTCCCGGCCGGCGGCGGCACCGATGCGTTTGCGCGGCCGCTGTTCGCGCTGATGACAAAGAACCTCGGCAAGCAATTCATCATCGACAACAAGGGCGGCGCCGGCGGCACCCTCGGCGCCGGCCTGGCCGCCAAGGCCGCACCCGACGGCACCACCTTCTTCATGGGCGCGGTGCACCACGCCATCGCCCCGGCGATGTACCCCAAGCTCGACTACAACCTGGAGGCCGATTTCATCCCGATCGGCCTGATCGGTGCGGTGCCACAGGTGATCGTGGTCAACCCGCAGCGGGTGCCGGTTGCCGACCTGCAAGGCCTGCTCGCCTACATGCGCAAGAACCCCGGCAAGCTGAACTACGCGTCGGCCGGCAACGGCACCTCGCACCACCTCGCGGGGGAGTTGTTCAAGCTGCAAACGAAGACCTTCATCACCCACATTCCGTACCGTGGTGCCGGCCCGGCATTGCAAGACCTGATCGCCGGGCAAGTGGACATCCTGTTCGACGGCCTGGCCTCGTCGGCCACGCACATCAAGAACGGGCGCATCAAGGCACTGGCGGTGGCTTCGCCCAAACGCGCGCCGGGCTTCGCCGAGATTCCCACCACCGCTGAGGCGGGTCTGCCGAGCTACGTGGTCGCCACTTGGTACGGCCTGTGGGCGCCCAAGGGCACGCCGAAGGAGACTGTCGAACGGATGCGCACCGAGATGGCCAAGGCGCTGAATTCCGAGGAATTGCAAAAAGCCTGGAACGGCCTCGGCGCCGAGACGCCCGACATGATGGGCGAGCCCTTCGGCAAGTTCGTCAGCAGCGAAATCCTGCGTTGGGCTGAGGTGGTGAAGAACTCGGGCGCGAAGCTGGAGTGACGCCCGGCGGTGCAGGGGTGCCGCAAGGCCGGTGCCGCGTCAACAGCCCATGCACCGCCGGGGTTCTGCACGACTGCCAGCGACGACGCAAGATCGGCAACCATGACATCGAATCAGAACCTCTTCGCCGCCCTGCGCAGCGCCTTCCCGCACGACCTGGACGCAATCGCGATCGAGGCGGTGGACAGCGCCGGCCTCTACACCTGGCGCGACCTCGACCGCGGCACGGCGATGATCGCCAACCTGCTCGACTCGCTAGCCTTGCCTGCGGGCAGCCGCGTCGCGGTGCAGACCGAAAAGTCGGTCGAGGCGCTGCTGCTGTACTTGGCCGTGCTGCGCGCCGGCTTCGTCTACCTGCCGCTCAACACCGCCTACCAGGCGGCCGAGATCGAGTACTTCATCGGCAACGCCGAACCCGCGGTGGTGGTGTGCGCGGGGCGCAGTTTCGGCTGGGTCTCGAAGCTCGCGTTCAAGGCCGGCACGCAGCATGTGTTCACGCTGAATGACGACCGCACGGGCTCACTGCTGGCGCGCGCTGCGGTGCATGGCGACCAGCACGCGCCGGCCTTGCGCAAGGCCTGCGACCTGGCCGCGATCCTCTACACCTCAGGCACCACCGGGCGCAGCAAGGGCGCGATGCTGAGCCACGGCAACCTGCTGTCCAACGCGCTCACCTTGAAGCAGTACTGGGGCTGGAGAACGCCGCAAGAGGGCGGCGACGTGCTGATCCACGCGCTGCCGATCTTCCATGTGCACGGGCTCTTCGTGGCCTCGCACGGCGCGCTGCTGAGTGGCAGCAAGATGATCTGGTTCGCCAAGTTCGACCCCAAGGCGGTGCTCGCCCGCCTGCCCGAGGCGACCGTGTTCATGGGCGTGCCCACACTTTACGTGCGCCTGCGTGCCGAGCCCGGCTTCACGCGCGAGGCGTGCCGCTCGATGCGCCTGTTCGTCGCCGGATCGGCGCCGCTGCTGATCGAGACCTTCAACGAGTTCCGCGACCGAACCGGCCACACCATCCTCGAACGCTACGGCATGAGCGAGACACTGATGCTGACTTCCAACCCCTGCCGCGCCGAGGACGGCGAACGGCGCGGCGGCACGGTCGGCTTCCCGTTGCCCGGCGTGGGCCTGCGCGTGATGTCGGATGAAAGCGGCAACACCGGCCAGCCGCTGCGGGCCGGCGAGATCGGCGGCATCGAAGTGAGCGGTCCGAACGTCTTCAAGGGCTACTGGCGCATGCCCGAGAAGACCGCCGACGAATTCACCACCGACCTCTGGTTCAAGACCGGCGACCTCGGCCGGATCGACGAACGCGGCTACGTGACCATCGTCGGCCGCAGCAAGGATTTGATCATCAGCGGCGGCTACAACGTCTACCCGGCCGAGATCGAGAGCACCCTGAACGACATGGCCGGCGTGGCCGAAAGCGCTGTGGTCGGCGTGCCCCATGCCGACTTCGGCGAGGCCGTGGTCGCGGTGGTCGTGGCCAAGCCCGGCGCGGCGCTCGATGGCCTTG
>JANOVJ010000243.1:0-7616 GCA_031417295.1 bacterium
GACTCTTAATCCGTAGGTCGAGTGTTCGAGTCACTCAGGGCCCACCATTCATCACCAAGCATTGAACATCGACGGTCCGGCGGCAGCGACGGACCGTCTTTTTTCTAGCCGCGCGCCTTGCGCGTCGCCGCGGCGGCTTTCTGGGAGACACTGCGCGCTGGTGCAGCCCAGGAGACCTTGATGGTGACAAAGACCACCGCTTCCAAGCCCAAGTCCACGCCCGCCGCCGCGCCGCGCAAACGGGCCAGCCCGCGCAAGGCGGCGCCAACCGCGATGCCGATGCTGTCGATGCCATCCCTGGTATCGCCGACCGAGTCGTCGCTCAAGGCGCTGGCGCGGCAGCTCCAGTCGCTGACGGTGTCGGTGCTCAGCATGGCCGGCACGGCGACGGATCTGGGGGTCACGCTGGCCAAGTCGCGCCTGAAGAAGCCGCAGCACCGGGCGGCGGTCGACCGGGCCAGCTCGGTGCTGCAAGACCTTCGCCAGACCGCCGGCCTGACCGCGCAAGACCTGGGCAAGGCGCTCGGCCTGAGCGATTCGTCGGAGCTGGAGCGCATCGAGAGTGGCAAGATGGCGATGCCGTTCGAGCTGATCCTTCGCGCCGCTTCGGTGATGGGGCGCAAGGACCCGATCACCTTCATCATGCAGCTCACCCGCGCCTACAACCCCGAGCTGTGGAAGACGCTCGAAAGCCTGGGCGTCGGCAAGCTCGTGGTCCAGGGCGCGCGCGAACGCGAGTTCGCCAACCTCTACCGCGCCCACGACGCAGCGCGCGCCTTGTCGGATGCCGAGTTCGCGCTGGTGATCGGGTTCGTCAACGCGGGGTTCGAGATGGCGCTCAATTTCATGGGCAAGCGCGTTGCTGCGCTGCCTGCACCGGCCGTGGCCGTGCCCCCGGCCTCGGCCGGAACAACGTCGGCCTGACCATGGGTGCGCGCTCGATCTCGGTCGCGCTGCTGGCGCTGCTTGGCGGCGCGCTGGCGGTGGCGCAAACGACGGTCTATGAAAGCAAGGACAAGGCCGGCCCGGTGTTCTCCGACAAGCCATCGGCCGGCGCCGCGGCAGTGGCGCTGCCACCGCCGAACGTGGTTGCGGGGCCGAAGCCCGCACCGGTGGCGGTACCGCAGCCGGCCGTGGCAGCGCCAGCCTATCGCTCGCTCAGCATCGCCTCACCCGCGAATCAGGCGACGCTGCACACCAACACGGGTGAGTTGGCGCTCAGCGCACGGCTGAACCCAGCCTTGCGGCCAGACGACAGCCTGCGGATCAAGCTCGACGGCCAGTGGCTGCCATCGAGCTTTCGCTCGACCCGACTGCGCATCACCGCGGCCGACTGGGAAGCCGCGGCCACCGCTGCGAGCGTCGAGCACAGCGTGCAATTGGCGGTGGTGGACGCGCAGGGCGCGGTGCTGATCGAGTCGGCGCCAGTGCGCTTCTTTGTTCACCGCGCCAGCGTGGCGGGCAAACGCTGAGCATGACGACCCCAAGATGCCTCCGGCATCGTCCCCCGAGGGGAGCTCAGCCCTCTTGGGAGCGGCCCGGCGAGGGCTGAGCGGCCGGCTCAGGCCTGAACCGACCCGCCGCGGGGCGCGCGCTCGCTGGCGCCGAGGGCGGAGTACAGGCCGCCGGCTTCGCGCGGCAGCAGCACATCGATCGCCCGGTCCAGCGCGGCCGTGGCGCGCGCGAACGACTCGCGCTGCGCCGCCACCTGGCTGCTGGCGCGCATCAGCCGCTGGCGCAGCGGCGCGGGCAGGGCGCCGTGACGGGCAGCCTGGGAGAAGTGGTCGACCGCCCGCGCCAGCGCGCGGTGCAGTTCGGTCGCGTGGGTGTCGATGTCGGCGCTGTTGCGTTCCAGCAGGGCGACGCCCAGGGCTGCCAGCCGCGCCTCCACGGCCGTCAGCGTGCGTTCCAGATCGTCGCCCGCAGGCGGGGACGTGCCGGTGAAGGGGGAGGCAAACATGGGCCGCTCGAAGCTCAGCGCTTGACGCTGCCGAGGAGTTCCTGGGCGTTGGCGATCAGCTTGTCGGCAATCGCTCCGGCGTTGACTTGGAACGTGCCGTCGGCGATGGCTTGGGAAATGCGGGTCACCTTGGCGGCATCGAACTCGGCCGGCGCACCTTTGACGCCTGCCATCAGGCTCGACGCGGTGGTGGAGAGTTCGACCTTCGCGCTCGGGTCGGTGCCGAGGGCTGCCTTGGCGGCCTCGTCGGGTGCCAGGCGGCCCGGGGCCGCAGCCGCCGTGGCTGCCTGCTCCTGAATGCCCGCTGCGGGGTTGCCGATCTTCATGAAAAGTTCCTCTTGTGGTCTGCGCAGGGCGCCAGCCGCGCCTCTGAGGTGACAGGGTCACGCCCAAAACAACATGAACGCTGTATCGGATGCCCTTGCGCAGACTTTAGAGCTTTCGTGGAAATTGCCCGCCCTGCAGCCCGTTGTTACAAGTTGATTTCCAGCCGCCGCTCCGCCACCGGCACACCCACCACCACCCGCCCGCCCTCGGTGCGCACCCGTGCCGGCTGGCCCTCCAGGCCCGGGCCGAGCGCCTGGCCTTCGCCGCTGACGCGAAAGCCCGCGCCTACGGCGGTGATCTGCACCGTGTCGCCCGCCGCAAACCATTGCCGTGCCCGCAAGTCGGCCGGATGCAGCGCCTGGCCTGCTGCAAGCGGGCGCGCCAGCGTGCGGCCGAGGGCGGCCTCGGCGACGCGCAGCGGGGCGGCGCCACCGGCCAGGTCGACCTCGCCCGCTTGCAGATGGGCGGCGGCCAAGGCGGTGCCGGCCGGCAGCGCCGCCACGGCGACGAGGCCGGGGCCGAAGACCTTGACCGTCAACGGCAGGTAGACGTTCCAGGGCGTCACGCCCTGGGCGCAGCGCAGGCCGATGCGCGTTCGGCCCCACAGCCGCGTGCCGGTCGGCAGGTAGGGCTCGACACGGTCGCACGGGGCCAGCCGCAACCGCGGGTCCAGCGCGCCGACCTCGACCTCCAGCCGCAGCCCCGGCGCGGCAGCAGTGTCGATCGCAAACTGGCGAACCTGCTGCTCCAGGCCCTCGGTGCCAGCCGCGTGCGTGCCTGAGGCCGGCCCGAGCGCGACCCCGACAAAGGCCAGGAAGGCGAAGGCACGGCGGGGCAGGTGGGCAAGGTTCACGCCGCCACTCTAGGGGCCGGCCGGTGGCCGTAACGGGATGAACTGACGCCCAAACCCCCGCTTGATCTCGCTTATGTCTGGCAGGGTGCCGAACACAATGGGTCCACACCACCCGGGAACGCCCTCGGGGCCCGCGAAGGACCGGCACCATGCTCAACCGCCTTACCGACACGCTCGACTTTCACGGCCAGGCCCTCACGCTGCGCTCCGACCGGCAACGCCTGCTGGCGAGCAACATCGCCAACGCCGACACGCCGGGCTACGTGGCCCGCGACATGAACTTCGCCCAGGCGCTGCGCCAGGCGACCGGTGGGTTGCCGGCGGCGCGGATGCTGGCCACGAGCCAGCCCGGCCACATGGGCGGTGCAGCCGCAGGTGCCGCTGGCGCCGCGCTCGGCTACGCCACGCCGAGCCAGACCAGCCTCGACCGCAACACCGTTGACATGGACCGCGAGCGCGCCAACTTCGCCGACAACTCGGTGCGCTACGAGGCCACGTTGCGCTTCATCAACGGCCACGTGCGCACCCTCACGAGTGCGATCACCGGCCAATAGACGCGGCGCGTTCGCGCCAAGGGAGCCCAGCATGTCGATGTTCTCGATCTTCAACGTTGCCGGCAGTGCCGTCAGCGCGCAGGCGCAGCGGCTCAACGTGGTGGCCAGCAACCTGGCCAACGTGGATACGGTGGCCGGCCCCGACGGCCAGGCCTACAAGGCGCGCCAGGTGGTATTCCAGAGCCTCTTGATGGGCGCGCCCGGCCAGCCCGAAAGCGCGGCCGGCGTGGCGGTGACGCAGATCGCCGAAGACCAGACGCCCGGCCGCCGCGTCCACGACCCGAAGCACCCGCAGGCCGACGCCGATGGCTACGTGACCTACAGCAACGTCAACGCGGTCGAGGAGATGGTCAACATGATCTCGGCCTCGCGTTCGTACCAGAACAACATCGAAGTCATGACCACCGCCAAGAGCCTGCTGCTGAAGACGCTGCAGATGGGCCAGGCGTGATCTCTTCGACTGCACCCGAAATCGCCACCGAAATCGCCAACGAAATCGCAAACGAAAGCCGATCATGAGCGTTTCCTCCGTCCTCAACAGCGGCAGCACCGGCGCGACGATCTCGCCGACGAAGAACGACGAGGCCAGCGCCGAGCGCTTCCTCAAGCTCCTGGTCGCGCAGATGCAGAACCAGGACCCGCTGTCGCCGATGGACAACGCGCAGGTCACGAGCCAGATGGCGCAGATCAACACCGTCAGTGGGATCGAGAAGCTGAACACCACGGTGCAGTCGCTGTCGGGCCAGTTCGTGCAGATGCAGGCGCTGCAGGGCGCGTCGCTGATCGGCCACGACGTGGTCGTGCCGGGCGACAAGCTCTCGGTCACCGAAGGCCTGGCGCAGGGCGGTTTCGAGCTCGGCAATGCGGCCGGCAGCGTCAAGGTCGAGATTCTGTCGGCCAGCGGCCAGGTGCTCGACGCTATCGACATGGGCGCGCAGGCGAGCGGGCTGCACAGCTTCGGCTGGCCTTCGGGCACCGCCACCGACGGCAGCGGGCTGCGCTTTCGCGTCACCGCCCAGAGCGGCGCGACCAAACTCTCCGTGACGCCGCTGATGCGCGACACGGTTGACGCTGTGAGCACCAGCGGCGACTCGCTGAACCTCGAATTGCGCAAGGCCGGCAGCGTGCCCTACAGCACGGTCAAGGCCTTCACCTGAACCGACTTCGTCTAGACGTTCGCCCCAACAAGGAAATCCCATGAGCTTCATGCAAGGTCTGTCCGGTCTGAACGCTTCCAGCAAGAACCTGGAGGTCATCGGCAACAACGTGGCGAATGCCAACACCTTCGGCGCCAAGACCTCGCGCGCCGAGTTTGCCGACATGTACGCCACGGCGATGAACCACGCCGGCAGCAACAACATCGGTATCGGCGTCAACCTCGCGGCTGTGGCGCAGCAGTTCACGCAGGGCAACATCAGCAGCACCGACAACCCGCTCGACATCGCCATCAACGGCTCCGGCTTCTTCCAGGTGAGCGACGGCACCAACCCGGCGCTGTACACCCGCAACGGCCAGTTCAAGCTCGACAAGGACGGCTACTTCGTCAACAACCAGAAGCAAAAGCTGGTCGGCTACCCGGCCGATGCGCAGGGCGTGGTGCAGCCCGGCCAGGCGGGCCCGATCCTGCTGCCGACCGGGGGCATCTCGCCGAGCGCGACCTCGACGATCCGGGCCGAAATGAACCTCGACTCGCGCGCCGCGACCACCCTGCCGGCCACCGGCGCACAGATCGACTTCAACGACGCGACGACCTACAACAACGCGACCTCGCTGACCGTCTACGACGCCAAGGGCCAGGACGTTGCGCTGACGTACTACTTCCAGAAGGCCGGCACCGACAGCTGGAACGTGTACGTTGCCGCGAACGGTATCTCGGTGCTCGACAACGGCGGCTCGCCGGCCGTGCCGACGCCGGTGACGACGCTGCAGTTTCCGGCCAATGGCGCGGCGCCGACAACGCCGGCCGGTCCGGTGAGCTTCAACGTGCCGGCCTCGATCAACTCGGTCGGCGCAGCGAGCTTGCCGATCGCCGGTGTGGCCCTGAACCTGAGTGGTGCAACCCAATGGGGCGCACCGTTCGGCGTGACCGCGCTGTCGCAGAACGGCTATGCGCCGGGGCAGCTCTCGAGCGTCAACATCGAGAGTGACGGCGTGCTGATGGCGCGCTATTCGAACGGCCAGTCCAAGCCGGCCGGGCAGCTCGAGCTGGCGAATTTCCGCAACCCGCAGGGCCTGGTGCCGCTGGGCGGCAACGCCTGGGCACTGTCGTACAGCTCAGGCGCGCCGGTGCGCGGCGTGCCGGGCGATGGCAACCTGGGCGTGCTGCAGTCGGGCGCGCTCGAGGAGAGCAACGTCGATTTGACCGGCGAACTCGTCAACATGATCACCGCGCAGCGCGTCTACCAGGCCAACGCGCAGACGATCAAGACGCAGGACCAGGTGTTGCAGACGCTGGTGAACCTGCGTTGAACCGTAGTGATGGCATGAAGTACCTGCTGCCGATGAAGTTGCGGGCGGGCCGAGCGCCGGGCCGCCCCAAGCCGGCCCGGGTCCCCGTGGGGGACCGGCCGATGTACCCATCGGACGAGGGGCTCCAATGGACCGCATGATCTACCTCTCGATGGCGGGCGCGAAAGCTTCGATGCAGCGCCAGGACACGCTGGCCAACAACCTGGCCAACGTCTCGACCACGGGCTTTCGCGCCGAACTGCAGGCCTTCCGCGCGGTTCCGGTGTTGGGCAGCGGCGCCAGCACGCGCGTGTTCGCGCTCGAAACCACCACCGGGCACGACGACTCTCCCGGCCCGGTCACGGCCACCGGGCGCAACCTCGACGTGGCCGTTCGCGGCAACAGCTGGCTCGCGGTGCAGGCGCTCGACGGCACCGAGGGCTACACCCGCGCCGGCTCGTTCGACCTCAGTGCCGACGGCACCCTGGTCACGCGCTCCGGGCTGCAAGTGCTGGGCGACGGCGGCCCGATCCAATTACCGCCCAACAGCGAGCCGAGCATCGCGACCGACGGCTCGATCAACGCGCGCCAGCCCAATGGCACGAACAGCGTCGTCGGCAAGCTGAAGCTGGTCACGCCCGAAGCCAAGCTGGTGCGCGGCGACGACGGCCTGTTCCGCGCTGCCGGGGGCGATCCGCTGGAGGCCGACGCCGCGGCACGCTTGCAGGACGGTGCGCTCGAAGGCTCGAATGTGAGCCCGGTCGAAAGCATGGTCGCGATGATCGCCGCGGCGCGACAGTTCGAGGCACAGATGAAGATGATGCAGACGGCCGAGGCCGACGAGAAGGTGGCGGCGCAGTTGCTGGCGGCGAGCTGAACCCTTCAGGCTCGGTTCACGCGCTGACACGCAGCAACCTCAACTCGCCCCTGCCAAGCAGCTTGCCGAACCCCCGGTCGAAGGTCACGAGATGGCTGCAGAGCGTGCGCACCGCCGCCGCGATCCACGCATCGGGGATGTCGTTGCCGCTCAGGTTTCTGTCGTGGCAGAGTTGCCTCAGCGTGGTCCATTCTTGACCCAGCCCTGGAATTTCTACCCCAGGCGTCGCAAGCAGCGCGTCGAGGAAGGCCAGCGCTTTGTCAGTGGGCGTGGGCTGCGCGAACACCTTCGGGGGCGTGACCAGCCTTGGAAAGCCGCTCGCCACCATCGGCAGTATCTCCAGGCTGGCGCCGCCGCGACAGGCCGCGAGGGCATGCCTTAACCAGCCGATCGCCTGCTCGTGGTGTGCGTGGTCCGAGCGCGACGCGGCGACCAGGCCGTTGACATCAGGCGTACCCGTCAGCCGCCTCGAACATCGATCGATTGGAGGTCGAATCGATGCCGGGCATCAACCCGCCTTTGCCTTGATGAACCGGGAGCTTTGGGGCTTTGGCAGTTTCGGCGCGCCCGGGTTTGCGCAAGCGCAGGCGCAGGCCC
>JANOVJ010000244.1:0-15948 GCA_031417295.1 bacterium
GGGCGGCGTGCGGATGGAGCCGATCGAGATGGTGACCGCCGATGTCGAAGAGCAGCATCAGGGCGGCGTGATGCAGGCGCTCGGCCTGCGCAAGGCGGAACTGGTCAACATGGAGCCCGATGGCCGTGGCCGCGTGCGGCTGGAGTACCGCATCCCGGCGCGCGGCCTGATCGGCTTCCAGAACGAGTTCCTGAACCTGACCCGCGGCACCGGCCTGATCAGCAACATCTTCGACGGCTACGAGGCCTACAAGGGCGAGATCGCCGGGCGCAAGAATGGCGTGCTGATCAGCCAGGACGACGGCGAGGCGGTGACGTATTCGCTCGGCAAGCTCGATGACCGCGGGCGCATGTTCGTGACCGCCGGCGACCCGCTGTACGAAGGCATGATCGTCGGCATCCATTCGCGCGACAACGACCTCGTGGTGAACGCGGTGCGCGGCAAGCAGCTCACCAACTTCCGCGTCTCGGGCAAGGAAGACGCGATCAAGATCACGCCGCCGATCCAGCTCACGCTGGAGTACGCGGTCGAGTTCATCGAGGACGACGAACTGGTCGAGATCACGCCGAAGTCGATCCGCCTGCGCAAGCGGCACCTCAAGGAACACGATCGCAAGAAGGCCAGCCGCGAAGGCAACTGAGCGCCTGAAAACACGGTGCCGATGACGCATCGCAAGGCCGTTGCGCTGATGTTGCTGGTGACGCTGCTGTGGAGCAGCGCCGGTGTTGTCACGCGCCACCTCGATTCAGCGCGCAGCTTCGAGGTCACGTTCTGGCGCAGCGGCTTCAACGCGCTGGCGTTGGCGGTCGCGCTCACGGTCATGCGCGGCACGGTGCTGTGGCGCGGCATCGCGCGGGCACCGTGGCCGGTCTGGGCCTCGGGCGTGTGCTGGTCGGTGATGTACACCGCGTTCATGGTCGCGATCACGCTGACCTCGGTCGCCAACGTGCTGGTCACGATGTCGGTCGGGCCCTTGCTCACCGCCTTGCTCTCGCGTATGGTGCTCGGGCATCGGCTGCCGTCGCGCACCTGGGCCGCGATCGGCGTGGCCGGTGTCGGCATCGGCTGGATGTTCTCGCACGAGGCGCAGGCCTCGTCGCCGGAGCAGCTGGCCGGCATTGCCGTGGCGCTGGCGGTACCCGTGGCGGCTGCGATCAACTGGACCTTGCTGCAGCACCTCCATCACGGCGAGGCCGAAGCCGGTGCCGACGGCTCCCAGGACATGATGAGCGCAGTGCTGATCGGTGCGCTGATTTCCGCTGCGGCGATGCTGCCGTTCTCGCTGCCGTTCCAGGCCTCGGCGCACGATCTCACGCTGCTGGCGCTGCTGGGCGTATTCCAGCTCGCCGTGCCCTGCCTGCTGGTGGTGCGCCTGACTCACGTGCTGCCAGGCCCGGAGATCGCGCTGCTTGGGCTGCTGGAAGTCGTGCTCGGCGTGGCCTGGGCCTGGCTCGGCGCCGGCGAACAGCCGAGCGCGGCCACGCTCAGCGGCGGGGCGCTGGTGATCGGCGCCCTGGTCGCGAACCAGTTCCTCGCACTGCGCGAGGCGAAGCCACTACCATCGACCGAAACCCGACCCCTGCACAACACACCATGAAGATTTCCGCCAACGGTCTGCAAATCGAAGTCGAGGATCACGGCCCGCCCGGTGGCGAACCCTTGCTGCTGATCATGGGCCTGGGGATGCAACTCGTCGCCTGGCACGAAGACCTGGTGCAGTTGTTCGTCTCGCGCGGCTTTCGGGTGATCCGCTTCGACAACCGCGACATCGGCCTCTCACAAGGCTTCGACGCGCTGGGCGTGCCCAACATCTCCGTCGCGGCGCTGAAGCAACTCGTCGGCCTGCCGGTCACCGCCCCCTACACGCTGGCCGACATGGCCGACGACGCGGCCGGCGTGCTCGACGCGCTGGGCATCGTCTCGGCCCACATCTGCGGCGCGTCGATGGGCGGCATGATCGCGCAGCAGATGGCGCTGCGCCACCCGGCGAAGGTGAAGAGCCTGACGCTGATCATGACCAGCAGCGGCGCGCGGCGCCTGCCCGGGCCGTCGCTGCGGGTGCGGCGCGCGATGCTGGCCCGCCCGGCCGACCCGCGCAGCGCCGACAGCGTGGTGGCGCATAACCGCGCGCTGTACACGCTGATCGGCAGCCCGGGTTTTCGGCCCAGCGATGAATGGCTGGAGCGGCGCCTGCGCTATTCGTTCGGCCGCGCCTACCGGCCGCAGGGCGCGGCGCGGCAGTTGATGGCGATCATTGCCGACGGCGACCGCTCGCCGCGGCTGGGCCGCATTGAGGTGCCGACGCAGGTGATCCACGGCGCTGCCGACGTGCTGGTGCCGGTGGCGGCCGGGCATGACCTGGCGCGCAAGATCCCGGGCGCGCGGATCGATGTGATCGAAGGCATGGGGCACGATCTGCCGGTGGCGCTGTGGCCGCGCTTCGTGGCCAACGTGGCCGCTGTGGCGGGCCTGGCGGGCATGGCGGCGCCCGCCTGAGCCCGCCTCGATCCCACCGCACCGCCGCGGGATCGGTTCAGGCGGTTGCCGAGCGCAGCGGCGCCGCCGCGCCGGCCGGCCGACGCCCCGCCGCAGCGTCGCTCGTGGCCGAGTCGCCCGGCGCGCGCCGCAGCCCGTTGGCCAGGTCTTCGAGTTCGTTGGCCAGCTTGTCGGCGAGCCCGAGTGCACACGCGATCAGCCACGAGCCGGTGCTGCGGTCGACGTTGTTGTCCTGGTCCAGAAAGTGGTCGGCGGCGCGTGTCGCCGCGTGCAACTGGTGGGCGCGGGCGCGCAGCTTCTGGAAGCCGTTCGACATCACCGGGTCGCTGCCGCTGGCCTTGAGGTTTTTCGCCAGGCCGTCGAGATCGGCGGCCATGTCTTCGGCCAGGGTCACTGCGCAGGCGATCAGCCACGAGCCGGTGTCGCGGTCTTCGGCGCTTTCCTGGGCGATGAAGTGGTCGGCCGCCCGCGCCGCGGCGAGAAGCTGGTAGGCGCGGCCACCGAGCTGACGCATCATCGGGTAGGCCTCGGTAGGCTTGGCGGCGTCTTCGACGCCACCCGGGAACGCGGCCGTTGCTGTTCGTTGATCAACCATGATTCACCTCGTCGCGCTGCGTTGGGGGAGGGCGCCGGGACTGCGCGTGACTGGCTTGCCCTGCGAGGCCCCCATTTTGCCTACGATCTGGCGCTTTGCGGCGACGGCGACTCCCCGAAACCGGGGATGCCGCGTGGCCCTGTTCGCGGCCAGCCGGGATCGATGGCCCGGCCCACGGCAAAATCGCGATATGCAAACCGCCGTGCCAATGCCCGTTCACGTTCCCTGGCGCTTGTCGGTCGCCCCGATGATGGACTGGACCGACACGCACTGCCGCGTCTTCCACCGCCTGCTGACGCGCCGCACGCGGCTCTACACCGAGATGATCACCACCGGTGCGCTGCTGCATGGCGACGTGGCGCGGCATCTCGACTTCGACGCCGTCGAGCATCCGCTCGCGTTGCAACTCGGTGGCAGCGAGCCGGCCGATCTGGCGGCCAGCGTCCGGCTCGCGGCGACCTGGGGCTACGACGAGATCAACCTCAACTGCGGCTGCCCCAGCGAGCGGGTCCAGCGTGGTGCGTTCGGTGCCTGCCTGATGGCCGAGCCGCAGCTCGTGGCCGACTGCGTGAAGGCGATGCTCGATGCCGCTGGCGGGCTGCCGGTGACGGTGAAACACCGCATCGGCATCGACCGTGGCGAGCACTATGAATTCGTGCGCGACTTCGTCGGCGCCGTGGCCGAAGCCGGCTGCGCGGTGTTCATCGTCCACGCCCGCAATGCGTGGCTGAAGGGCATCAGCCCGAAAGAGAACCGCGAGCTGCCGCCGTTGCGATATGACTTCGCCTACCGCCTGAAACGCGACTTCCCGGCGCTCACGATCGTGCTCAATGGCGGTGTGACCAGCGACTCGGCGATCGCGGAGCAACTGCAGCACGTCGATGGCGCGATGCTCGGCCGCCATGCGTACCACGAGCCCTGGGCGATGGCGTCGTGGGACGCGGCCTTCTTCGACCAGACCGGCGCTGCGGAATCACGCGAGCAGGTCGAGTCGCTCTGGGTCGCCTACCTCGAAAAAATTCACGCCGCCGGCACGCCGTGGACGCATGCGATGCGCCATGCGCTGGGCCTGTGGAACGGCACGCCTGGCGCGCGCCGCTGGCGCCAGGTGTGGTCGGACCATCGGCTCAAGCTGGAACCGCCCGGCCGCGTCGCGGCGCTGGCGACCGAGGCGCGCACGTCGCGTGCCGGGCTGGCGGCGCTGGCCTGACGCACTGGCCTCAGCTTCAGAGCGGCGCCGTGCCGGCCCGCGAAGCGAGGACCACGCCAACCAGCGCCAGCGCAAAAGCCACCGCGTGAAGTGCGCCGAACGGCTCGCCCAGCACCACCACGCCGACGGTTGCGGCGCCGACGGGCAGCATCACCGCGAACACGCCCGCCGACGCGGCCGGTACATGCTTGAGCCCCGTCATCCACAGCCACACGGTGACGATGCTTGCCGTGACGGCGTAGAACACGAGCAGCGCCCACAGGCCCGCCGACACGGCAGCGAAGTCGAACGACAGCGCCATCCACGCGCCCAGCGGCGTCACCAGCGCGAAGCCCCACAGGTTGACGAGCGCGCTGATGCGCTTGGCCGAGACGCTGCCGGTGAGCTGCTTGCCGATCACCACGTAGCAGGCTTCGCAGAGCACGGCACCGAGCAGCAGCAGGTTACCGAGCCAGGGTGTCGCGGCGCCGCCGCCCGCAGCGGGCTGCGCGTCGCCGCGTGTGAGTGACAGCAGCGCAATGCCCGCCATCGCGCACGCAATGCCCAGCGCCGTGCGCGGCCCGATGCGTTCACCCAGGAAGGCTCGCGACAGCAGCGCCACCGCGGCCGGAATCGCCGCCATGATCACCCCGGCCGCGACGGCCGACGTGAGCGCCACGCCGAACAACATGCAGATCGAGAACAGGAAGTTGCCGAGGAAGCTCTCCAGGAACAGCAGCCTGCGGTCGCGGCGCGACAGCGGCGCCTCGCCGGGGCCGCGCCTGAGCCAGCCGAGCATCGCCACCGCCGCGATGCCGAAGCGAAGCCAGGCGAGGAGGAACACCGGGAACGCCACCACCAGCAGCTTGGACAGGCCGACATAGCTGCCCACCAGCGCCATGCTCGTGCCGAGGCATGCGTAGGCCCACCAGGGCGCGCGCGTCGTGTGAGCCGAGGCCACCGAGGCGGGGCTCAGAACATCGTCGCGTAGCGCTGCAGTTCCCAATCGCTCACGTGCCGCGCATGGTCGATGTGCTCGGCCCGCTTCAGGCGAACGAACTCGCGGTGCAGCGTGTCGCCCAAGGCGGCGCGCAGCAGCTCGCTTGCTTCGAGCGCGTCGACCGCTTCGCCGAGTGACTGCGGCAGCAGCGCAATGCCGCGTGCCTTGATCTCGGCCAGCGACAGCGCGAACAGGTCGTCGGTGCAGGCCGGGCCGGGGTCGAGGCGGCGCTCGATGCCGTCGAGCCCGGCGGCGATCAGGCCCGCGGTGGCGAGGTAGGGGTTCGCGCTCGCGTCCGGCAGCCGCCACTCGAAGCGGCCGGGCAGCGTCCGCACCAGCGCCGTGCGGTTGTTCGGCCCATGCGCCACATAGGCCGGGGCCCAACTCGTGCCCGACAGCGTCTCGCCGACGACGAGCCGCTTGTAGGAATTGACCGTGGGCGCCGCCAGCGCGCACAGCGCCGCGCTGTGTTGCAGCACGCCGGCAAAGAAGTGCCGCGCCAGCGGCGACACGCCGCGCGCGGCGGCGCCGGCCGGGTCGCGACTCGGGTCATGACTCGGGTCCTGAAACAGGCAGTGCATGTTGTCGCCACTGCCTTCCCACAGCGAGACGTGAAAGTGCATGCCGCTGCCGGGCTGGTTGGCGAACGGCTTGGGCATCATCGAGAACAGCATGCCGTGCTGCTCGGCCAGCGCCTGCGCGGCGAGCTTGAACAGCATCAGGTTGTCGGCGCTGGCCAGGGCGTCGGCGTGGTGGAAGTTGATCTCGAACTGGCCGTGCGCGTCTTCGTGGTCGATCTGGAACACGTCGAGCCCGCAGGCATTCAGCCCGGCGGTCAGTCGCGACAGGAACTCGCTCTGCCGGGGCAGGCTTTGCAGGTCGTACGAAGGCTTGTCGAGGCGGTCATTCGCGTCGGCCGGCTCGAAGCCGCTGGCGCTGCGGCGAAGCAGGAAGAACTCAGGCTCGATCCCGGTGTGCAGCGTCCAGCCGCGCTCGGCGAGGCGCGCCACCTGGCGCCGCAGCACCTGGCGCGGGCAAGCCTCGAACGGCTCGCCGGCGACGAAGCCATCGCAAACGATGCGGGCGAACCCTGGCATCCACGGCAGGGCGCGGGCGGTGGTGGCGAGACCGCGGCCGTAGTACTCGGAGCGTGGGCCCATTCGCGGCAGGCCGGTGCCGGCGATCGACGGGCCGGAGAAGCCCACGCCATCGGTCAGCAACGCATCCAGGTGCGCGAACGGCACCCACTTGCCCTTGGCCACGCCGTGGAGGTCGGTGAACTGCGCTATCAGCGTGTGAACGCCTTGCGCCGCCAGCGTTTCCTTGACGGTCTTCATCCGGCCGCCGTCGCCGACCGCAGCGCCGCTTGAAGAATCGTCATTGCCTCGGCGAACACCTCGTCCTGGATCGTCAACGGGAACAGGAAGCGCACGACGTTGGCGTTGACGCCGCAGGTCAGCAGGATCAGGCCGCGCTGCAACGCCGCGGCCTGGACGCGCTTGGTCATGTCGGGATCCGGGTCGGCGGTACCCGTGCGGTTGAACTCGACCGCCACCATCGCACCCAGGCCACGGATGTCGGCGATGTGCGGCACTTCCGTGCGCAGGCCTTCGAGCACCGCCTTCAAGCGATCACCCAAGGCTTGGCCGCGCTCGGGCAGGCGTTCCTCCGCCATCACGTCGATCACGGCGTGCGCGGCGGCAATCGCCAGCGGGTTGCCGGCGTAGGTGCCACCCAGGCCGCCGGGCGCGGGCGCGTCCATGATCTCGGCCTTGCCGGTCACGGCCGAGAGTGGCACCCCGGCAGCGAGCGACTTGGCGATGCACATCAGGTCGGGCACGACGCCGAGTTGTTCCTCGAAGTGCTGCATCGCGAACATCTTGCCGGTGCGGCCGAAACCGGTCTGGATCTCGTCGGCGATGAGCACGATGCCGTGTTCGTCGCACAGCTCGCGCAGCCACTTCACGGCAGCGGCCTGGATCACGTTGAAGCCGCCTTCGCCCTGCACCGGCTCGAACACGATCGCCGCGACGCGGCTGGGTTCGATGTCGGCCTTGAACAGGTGTTGCACCGCCTTCTTCACCTCGTCGAGGCTCGCGCAATGGCAAGGGAAGGGCGCGTGGTAGACCTCGGGCGCGAACGGCCCGAACCCGGCCTTGTAGGGTTGCACCTTGCCGGTCAACGAAACCGCGAACAGGCTGCGGCCGTGAAAGGCGCCGGAAAACGCAATCACCCCCGAGCGCTTGGTGTACGAGCGCGCGATCTTGATCGCGTTCTCGATCGCCTCGGCGCCGGTGGAGAACAGCGCGGTCTTCTTGGCGTGTGTGCCCGGCGTCATCGTGTTCAGCTTCTCGGCCAGCGCGATGTAGCTCTCGTACGGCACCACTTGGTAGCAGGTGTGGGTGAAGCGCTTCCATTGCGCTTCGATCGCGGCCACTATTCTCGGGTGGCCGTGGCCGGTGTTCATCACCGCGATGCCGCCGGCGAAGTCGATGAAGCGCCGGCCTTCCACGTCCCACAGCTCGGCGTTGTCGGCATGGTCGGCGAAGAAGGTGCCCATCACACCCACGCCGCGCGGGGTGGCGGCGGCCTTGCGAGCCATCAGTTGTTCGTTCAGGGAGTGGTTCATGAATGCTCTCCATCAATGCGAACCCAGGTGGTCTTGAGTTCGGTGTATTTGTCGAATGCGTGGAGCGACTTGTCGCGCCCGTTGCCGCTTTGCTTGAAGCCGCCGAAGGGCACGGTGATGTCGTCTTCGTCGTACTGGTTCACGTGCACGGTGCCGGCCCGCAGCGCGCGTGCAACGCGGTGAGCGCGGTTGATGTTGTGGCTCCAGACGCTGGCCTGCAGGCCGAACGACGAGTCGTTGGCCATTGCGATCGCTTCCGCTTCGGTCTTGAAGCGGATCACGCTCATCACCGGGCCGAAAATCTCCTCGCGGGCGATGCGCATGCTGTTGGTCACGCCCTCGAACACCGTCGGCTCGACGAAGAAGCCGCCGGTTTCCGCGCGCACCTGCTTGCCGCCGGTCAACACCCGTGCGCCTTCGTTCTGCCCGGCTTCGATGTAGCCGAGCACGGTGCGCAGTTGCGTCTCGTCGACGATCGCGCCCATCTCGGCCTGGCCCGACAGCGGGTCGCCCGGCGCGTACTTCGGCGCTTCGGCGGCAACGACGGCGAGGAACTCGTCGGCCACGCGCTCGTGCACGAACACCCGCGACGGCGCATTGCAGCTTTCGCCCTGGTTGAAGAACATGCTGCCGGCCACGGTCTTGGCGGCGCGCGCGATGTCGTCGAAATCCTCGAACACGACGAAGGCCGACTTGCCGCCGAGTTCGTTGTAGACGCGCTTCAGGTTGCTGCGGCCCGCGTACTCGAGCATCTTGCGGCCGACGCGCGTGCTGCCGGTGAAGCCGATTGCGTCCACGTCCATGTGCAGCGCCAGCGCTTCGCCGGCCTCGTGGCCGTAGCCGGGCACGACGTTGAACACGCCTTCGGGAAGGCCGGCCTCGACCGCGATTTCAGCCAGGCGCAGCGCAGTCAGCGGCGACTTCTCGCTCGGCTTCAGCACCACGCTGTTGCCCGCGGCGAGCGCCGGCCCGAGCTTCCAGGCGGCCATGATCATCGGGTAGTTCCACGGCACGACGGCGCCGATCACGCCCATCGGCTCGCGCGTGATCAGCGCGAGCGAGGTGTGCCCGGTCGGCGCGATCTCGTCGTAGATCTTGTCTACCGCCTCGGCATACCAGGCGATGCAGCCGGCCGTCGCGCGCACGTCCACTGAGAGGCTGTACTGAACCGGCTTGCCCATGTCCAGCGTTTCGAGCAGCGCCAGTTCGTCGCGGGCCGCCAGGATCAATTCCGAGAAGCGTTGCAGCACCTTCTTGCGCGCGGCGGGCGGCTTCGATGCCCAGCGGCCGTCGTCGAACGCGCGCCGCGCCGAGGCGACGGCGGCATCGATATCGGCGGCCTGCCCACGTGCCACCGGGCCGAGATTGCGGCCGTCGATCGGCGACAGGCTGTCGAAGGTAACGCCCGCCTGCGCGTGCAGGCGCTTGCCGCCGATGAACATGCGGCCGTCGGCGTGCAGTGCGGCTGCGGCCACGTGCCAGTCGGGTTTGGGAGCATTCATGATGAAGTTGTTTCGTCCTTGAGAAGCATGATCGCGTAGTGCTTGCGCACCGGCGTCAGGTTGCACCATTCGCCTTCGAAGCCGCCTGGCACCACGAAGGCGTCGCCGGGCTTGAAGTGGCGGGCCACGCCAGCGGCATCGGTCAAGCGCACCTCGCCTTCGAGGAGCACGCAGAATTCCTCTTCGTGCGCTTCGTAGGCAACCCGCCAGCGGCCGACACCTGCCGCCCACTGGCCGGCGAAGAACTGGCCGCTGCGGTCGGCGTAGAGGTTCCAGGCCAGCGGGTCGGGCCGGCCTTCGAGCAGCCGGTCGGGCCGCACCGGCGCGGCTTCGCCCTCGCCTTGCCTGACGAGGGGCAGGGCGGTTGGTGTGTCGGGTCGGGTCATCGCGTCACGCTACCCGCCGGCCGCACGGACCGGCGGTTCCAGGAGTCAGGTCAGAAGCCGAGCACCACCGAGACGCCGACGACGTTGTTGTTCTTGCGGAAGCTGCCGTCGCTGACTTTCTCGAACACGTTCAGGTTCGACCAGTCGTAGCGGTACTCGGCCTTGAAGGTGGTGAACTCGTTGAAGAGGTAGTTCATGCCGAGCGAGAGCGCGTAGCGGTTGGCGCCCTTGTCGCAGCCGCTGACGTAGGCCTCGGCGCAGCCCAGCGTGGCATCAGGGCCGATGCCGTTCACGTTGTCGGCCCCATAGCCCAGCAGGCCGCCGCCGTTCTTGTTGTTGTTGATGTAGTCGAAGCGGGCGATGCCCTCGAAGCGCGGGGTGAACTTGTAGGCCACCAGCCCCGAGGCGCCGTACCAGGAGGCAGTGCGGAACGCGCCGGTCGTCGGGTCGGGCGTGACCGACGCTTCCTTCTGCTGGCCATAGCTCACCTGGCCCTGCAGCGTCCAGTCGCCGCGGCTGTAGTAGCCGTCAACCTCGATCAGGCCGACCCGGGTGTTGTTCGTCTCGTTGACGAGGTTCGGTGCGTCGCCGTAGACGCCGGCCATGCCGAAGCCGTCGTACTCGCCTTTCGAATAGTCGATGCGGAACGCCACCACCGGCGCCTTGTTGCCGCTCGTCGCGGCGTTCTGGTTCAGGTTGGCGAGCAGCACCTTGGTCGCCCACTTGCCTTCGGAGTAATCGATGCCGGCGCCGGTGTAGCCGGTGGGCAGCGTGAAGTCGAACAGCAGGTTGTGGGTGATCAGCTTGTTCTGCGACGGTGGCAGGTATTCGTAGCCCGACCAGTCGGGAATCTGGCCGGCGATGAAGCGGGTTTGCAGGTCGGTCAGCGGCACCGAGACGCTGGCCTCCTGCACGATCGACGCGCCGTCGATCACCGAACCCACGCCGCGCTGCGGCGCGAGCGTCAGGCGCCACTTGGTGCCGCCTTCCATCTCCTTCTGGATGTCCAGAATGGCCATGCCGACGTAGGAGTTGTAGTAGTTGTAGCCGTAGTTGGCTACCGAGTCGAGGAACTGGAAGCCGGCCAGGTTCTGGGCCTGGTTGTACACGTAGGCAACCTGCATTTCGCCGCTGATCTTCAGGCCCATGAAGCCCATGTCGGCGCGCGAATCCTCCAGCGCCTCGACCTTGACGGTCATGCGGTTCAGGTCGGACTGCTGGGCCGGTGTCATGCCCCATTGCCCGCTGTCGCCCTTGGCCTCGATCACCTTTTGTTTGGCTTCGAGCTGGTTGACGCGGTCGCGCAGCGCGCGAAGTTCCTTCAGCAGTTCCTCGTTCGATTGCGCCAGCGCAATGGACGGGAAGCACGCCGCGAGTGCGAGTGCGAGAGCGGTCGGTTGCCAGAGCTTCATCGGGAGTCTCCTCTTGGGATCGTTGAGATCAGTGAACAGAACTTTGAGCAGCGGTCTCAGCCGCCCGCGCGGGCTGCCGAGGCGATATCGCGGGCGCGCTTGCGCTCGGCCCGCGCCAGCGCCAGGCTGGCGGCGACGATGCCGATCGAGACCACCAGCACCGTGAGTGCGGCAATGGCGTTCACGCTCGGGTTCAGGCCGAGCCGGGCGCGCGAGAAGATCACCAGCGGCATCGTTGTCGAGCCGGGGCCGGAGAGGAACGCCGACAGCACCACGTCGTCGAGCGAGAGCGTGAAGGTGAGCAGCCAGGCCGACATCAGCGACTGCGTGATCATCGGCAGCGTGACGAGCGTGAAGACCTGCCACGGCCGGGCGCCCAGGTCCATCGCGGCTTCTTCAAGCTGCGGGTTCAGGTCGAGCAGCCGCGCCTGCACCACCACCGCCGCATAGGCCATGCCGAGCAGCAAGTGGCCGAGCCAGATCGTCATCACCCCGCGCTCGGGGAAACCGATCGCCCGTTGCACCGACACCAGCATCAGCAGCAGCGACAGGCCGATGATCACCTCGGGCATCACCAGCGGCGCGTTGACCATGCCCGAGAACAGCGTGCGGCCCTTGAAGCGCCGGTACTTGACGAGCGCGAACGCGGCCAGCGTGCCGAGCACGACCGAGCCGCACGCGGTGTAGAACGCGATCTTCAGCGAGAGCCACAGGCCGCCCAGCATCTCGTTGTCGTTGGCGAGCCCGGCGTACCACTTGAAGCTGAAGCTGCTCCACTTGTTGGCGACCGGCGAATCGTTGAACGAGAACACCACCAGCGCCACGATAGGCACGTAGAGGAACACATAGCCCGCACCGAGCCAGCCGCGGGCGAACAGGCGGTTGAAGCCGGCGCTGAACAAGTTTTGACGCTTCTTGGTGCTCATCGCCGCGTCTCCTGCGCCCGCGCCTGGTAGTGGTTGAAGATCGCCAGCGGCACCAGGATCAGCAGCACCATCACCACCGCGACGGTCGAAGCCATCGGCCAGTCGTAGTTGCTGAAGAATTCGTCCCAGAGCACGCGGCCGATCATCAGCGTCTGCGGGCCGCCGAGCAGTTCGGGGATCACGAACTCGCCGACGCAGGGAATGAACACCAGCATCGAGCCGGCGATGATGCCGGCCTTGGACATCGGCACCGTGACCTTCCAGAACGCGGTGAATGGCGTGGCGCCCAGGTCGGCCGCGGCTTCGAGCAGGCGCAGGTCCATCTTCGCCAGGTTGCCGTAGAGCGGCAGGATCATGAACGGCAGGTAGGTGTAGGTCATGCCGAGCACGAGCGAGAACGGCGAATTCATGTACTTGCCCAGCGCCGGGATCAGGCCCGCGGCGAGCAGCAGGTTGTCCACACCCAGAGCGTTGAGCAGGTTGGCCACCCAGCCGCCCTCGCTGAGCAGGCCCTTCCAGGCGTAGACGCGGAGCAGGAACGAGGTCCAGAACGGCAGCATCACCAGCATCAGCAGGGTCGGCTGAATGGTCGCCTTGGCGCGCGCCATGAAGTAGGCGAACGGGTAGCCGATGGCGAGGCAGAACAGCGTGGTCACGGCGGCGTACTTGACGCTGGAGATGTAGGTCTTGAGGTAGAGGTCGTCTTCGGTGATGAAGACGTAGTTGCTGAACTTGAGCGTGAGCTGCATCAGGCCGTCGGTGAAGGTGAGTACGTCCTTGAAGCGCACCCCCTCGACCTCGGACACGCTGATCTTCAGCACGATCAGGAACGGCAGCATGAAGAACACCAGCAGCCAGACGTACGGGATGCCGATCACCGCATTGCGCCCGCGAACCCAGGCCCCGACGAGGCTGTGCCGTTCCTGCCACGACGGCTTGCGCGGCTCGACCTTCGGGCCGCGGTCGGCGGCCTCTTTCACGCCGGGGACGAGCGTCTGCTGGCTCATTGCGTCAACACGACCTGCGATGTCGGCGACCAGCTCGCCCAGGCAGTGTTGCCCCAGGTGAGCTGTTCGTCGCGGTGGCGGGCGACGTTGCTTTCGCTGATCTTCATCACCGCGCCGCTGGCCAGCTGCAGGTGGTAGACGGTGAAGCTGCCGAAGTACGACATGTCCTTGATCGTGCCGCGCACCTTGTTGTGCGGGCTTTGCTCGACGACCGGTTCCTGTCCCTGGAGGCGGATCTTTTCCGGCCGCACCGCGACGCCCACCGTCATGCCTTCGGTGCCGGTGATGCCGTGGCCGACGTAGTGGCTGCAGTCGGCGCAGTGGATGATCACGTGGTCCGGGTGGTCCTCGGTCAGGCTGCCGTCCATCATGTTGACGTTGCCGATGAAGTCGGCCACGAAGCGGGTGGCCGGCGTCTCGTAGATGTCGCTCGGCGCGCCGACCTGCAGCACCTTTCCCTCGCTCATCACCGCGATCCGCGAAGCCATGGTCATGGCCTCTTCCTGGTCGTGCGTGACCATCACGCAGGTGACGCCCACGTCTTCGATGATGTTGACGAGTTCGATCTGCGTTTCCTCACGCAGCTTCTTGTCGAGTGCGCCCAACGGCTCGTCGAGCAGCAGCATCTGCGGCCGCTTGGCCAGGCTGCGCGCCAGGGCCACGCGCTGCTGCTGGCCGCCTGACAACTGGTGCGGCTTCCTCTTGCCGAACTTCGACAACTGCACCAGCTTCAACATCGACTCGACGCGCTCGTGAATGGCGCCCTTGGCCATGCCGTCGCGGCGCAGGCCGAAGGCAATGTTCTCCCACACGCTCAAGTGGGGGAACAGCGCGTACGACTGGAACATCATGTTGAACGGCCGGTCGTAGGGGGTGAGCCCGCCGATGTCCTTGCCTTGCAGCAGGATGCGCCCCGAGGTGGGCGTCTCGAAGCCGGCCAGCATGCGCAGCAAGGTGGTCTTGCCGCAGCCAGACGAGCCGAGCAGCGCGAAGATCTCGCCCTGGGCGATGTCGATGCTGACATGGTTGACGGCCACGGCGCCGCCGCCGAAGTCTTTGACGACATCTTCGATCTGGAGGAACGGCGGCGCCGTTCCGGGATTGGCGTGATTCGTTGCGCTGGCCATGTTGGAGGGCGCGCTCAAAGACCGGTCTTGAAACCCGTGTACAGCCGTGTCATCGTGCGCCGGGTGTCGTTGGAAAGCGCCTCGGGCAACTGCATCTTCTTCAGGTCGGCTTCGGACAGGAAGACGCTCGGGTTGCTGGCGACCTCGGGCTTCACGAACGGCTTCGACTCCTTGTTCGGGTTGGCGTAGAACACCTTGTTCGTGATGCCGGCGTGAACCTCGGGCTTCATGATGTAGTTGATGAACTTGAGCGCGTTGCCCGGGTGCGGCGCGTCGGCGGGGATCACCATCACGTCGAAGAAGAGAATGCCGCCGGTCTTCGGGATCAGTGCCTCGATGCGTTGCCCGGTCTTGCCGTCGAGCGCACGCTGCTTGGCGATGTTGATGTCACCCGACCAGCCGAGCGCGACGCAGATCGAGCCGCTGGCCATGTCGTTGATATAGCCCGACGAACTGAACAGCGTGACGTAGGGGCGGATGCTCTTCAACAGCGGGCCGACACCGGCATAGTCGCCCGGGTTCTTGCTGTAAGCGGGCTTGCCGAGGTAGTGCAGCGCGGCCGGGATGATCTCGGTCGCCGAGTCGAGGAAGCTCACGCCGCAGCCCTTGACCTTGGCCATGTACTCGGGCTTGAAGACCAGGTCCCAGACGTTGTCGGGCATCGGCGTGTCGCCGAGCGCGGCCTTGACCTTGTCGACGTTGATGCCCACCGTGGTGAAGCCCCACAGCCAGTTGACCATGTACTGGTTGCCGGGGTCGAGCCCGGCCATCGTGGCCTGGATGGCCGGATCGAGGTTCTTCAGGTTCGGCAGTTGCGCCTTGTCGAGCTTGCGCAGCAGGCCGCCGTCGGCCTGGATCTTGGCCCAATAGGAAGACGGCACGACCACGTCGTAGCCGGTCTTGCCCGCGACCAGCTTGGCATGGAGGATTTCGTTGTTGTCGAAGTTGTCGTAGCGGACCTTGATGCCCGTTTCCTTCTCGAAATTCTTGATGGTGTCGTCGGCGATGTAGTCTGACCAGTTGTAGACGTTGAGCACCTTCTCTTCGTCCTGGGCCGCGGCCGGGCCGGACCAGAGCAGGGTGGTGGCCAGCGCCGCGGCTGCCACCGAGCTGAGGGTACCGAACATTCGTTTCGCCGACTTTGCGTTCATGCCAGGGTCTCCAAAAGGTGAGAAGAGCGTCGAATCAGGGGGAAAGTATCGAGTGTGGGCAGTCTAGCCAGCCAGCACCCGCAGGGCGCTAGAGGCAAACCCCGTGCCAGCCGTCACATGTCAGGTGTCCGGGGTCAGAGCCAGCCGCGCTGGCGCACATCGGCCAGTGTGAGGTCGAGGCATTTGTGGATCAGGGCCACCATCTCGTCGATCTGCGCGCGCGTCATCACCAGCGGCGGCGCGATGATCATCCGGTCGCCGACGGCACGCATGATCAGGCCGTTGCCGAAGCAGTGGCCGCGGCAGAGCATGCCGATTTCATGCGCGCTGTCGAACAGTGCGCCGCTGGCCTTGTCGCGCACGATCTGCAGCGCACCCATCAGGCCGACGCTCTGCGCCTCGCCGATCAACGGGTGTTCGCCGAGCGCCTCGAAGTGCTTGGCGAGGTAGGGCCCCAGGTCGTCGCGCACCTTGTCGACCAGGCCCTCGCGCTGGATCAGGCGGATGTTGGCAATCGCCACCGCGCAG
>JANOVJ010000245.1:0-2422 GCA_031417295.1 bacterium
ACGGGGGCACGCATCTACCGGACGTGACCGTGGTGACGCCGGTGTGGGCCGACGACCCTCACCCCAACCCTCTCCCGCAAGCGGGCGAGGGAGCCATACCCCCTCTCCCTCTGGGAGAGGGTTGGGGTGAGGGCGGCCGCAACCTGTTATACGACGGCTCCCGCGGCCATCATGCCGACATCGGCGGCGTCACGCCCGGCTCGATGCCGCCGTTCTCGACCCGCATCGACGAAGAGGGCGTGCAGATCGACAACGTCAAGCTGGTCGAAGCCGGGCCCGACGGGCCGAGGATTCGCGAAGTGGAGATGCTGGCGCTGCTGTCCAGCGGCGCGTACCCCTCACGCAACCCGCAGCAGAACCTCGCCGACCTGAAGGCGCAGATCGCCGCCAACGAGAAGGGCGTGCAGGAACTGCGCAAGATGGTCGCGCAGTTCGGCCTCGGCGTCGTCCAGGCCTACATGGGCCACGTGCAGGACAACGCCGAAGAGTCGGTCCGGCGCGTCATCGGCGCGTTGGCACGTCGGCCCCCAGGGCCGCCTGGCGGCGTCCCGCCCCCCGAGGGGGTGAACCCGCCTTGGGGCGGCCCGGCGGCGGGTTCGGACGGCCAGTTCACGCTGCCGCTCGACAACGGCGCGCAGATCCAGGTGACGATCCGCGTCAACGCTGCCGAGCGCAGCGCCGAGATCGATTTCAGCGGCACCTCGCCGCAGCTCACGAACAACTTCAACGCCCCCACCGCTGTCTGCATGGCCGCGGTGCTGTACGTGTTTCGCACCTTGGTCGGCGACGACATTCCGCTCAACGCCGGTTGCCTGAAGCCGCTCAAGGTCATCATCCCCGAAGGCTCGATGTTGAACCCGAAGCCACCGGCCTCGGTGGTGGCCGGCAATGTCGAGACCTCGACCTGCATCACCAACGCGCTCTACGGCGCGCTCGGCGTGATGGCCGCCGGCCAGTGCACGATGAACAACTTCACCTTCGGCAACGAACGCCATCAGTACTACGAGACGATCTCCGGCGGCTCCGGCGCTGGCGCGGTGTGGGACGCCGAAGGCCGCGTCATTGGCGGCTTCAATGGCACCAGCGTGGTCCAGGCCCACATGACCAATTCGCGCCTGACCGATCCCGAGGTGCTGGAATTCCGCTTCCCGGTGCGGCTCGACAGCTACGCCATTCGCGCCGGCTCAGGCGGCACGGGGCGCTGGCACGGCGGCGATGGCGGCGTGCGCCGGGTGCGCTTCCTGGAGGCGATGACGGCGTCGATCCTCTCCAACGGCCGCGTCGTGCCCGCGTTCGGCATGGCCGGCGGCGCGCCGGGGGCGCTCGGCATCAACCGCGTCGAGCGCGCCGATGGCCGCGTCGAAAGCCTGGGCCACATCGGCTCGACGGCGATGGAACCGGGCGACGTGTTCGTGATCGAAACGCCGGGCGGGGGCGGCTACGGCCCGGCCGAAGCGCATTGATGCAAAGGCGGGCGGCCCGTGCGAAACTTGCCACGCTCGGGGCCGGGCGAACGCAGCGTCCACGCCGATGTAAGGTGCCCGCCACCCGGCCGACTCAGCTCTGTCGCACGCCAAGCCCGGCGTCCTGCCGACAACGGTCTTTTTCAATCCAAGGAGTCCCCACCATGAACCGCCACCAATTGATCGCCTCTTCCGCCCTCGCCTCGGTGCTCGCGATGGGCCTGCTCAACACCGCCTCGGCGGCAGACGCCGCCGGCAAGGAAAAGTGCTTCGGCGTCGCCAAGGCCGGCCAGAACGACTGCGCCAACCTGTCGGGCTCGCATTCCTGCGCCGGCCAGTCCAAGGCCGACATGGGCGCCGACGAGTGGAAGTACGTTGCCACCGGCACCTGCCAGAAGATGGGCGGCAAGACGGCCGACGAAGCCAAGGCGGCGATGAAGAAGTAAGCGCCAGTCCCGTACTGGAACCCCCGCCCGCCCGTTGGGCGGCGCGGGGGTTTGTCCTTGTGAATGCCCCACCGTGACCTTGCCGCCAACGCCGCCCGACATGACGCTCACCGGCATCGGTTTGCGCCAGCCGCACTACGACGCCGTGCTTGAAGGCCGGCCCGCGCTCGGCTTTGTCGAGGTCCACTCCGAGAATTTCTTTGCCGACGGTGGTGCGGCGTTGGCCGTGCTCGACGCGGCGCGTGAGCACTGCGCCGTCAGCCTGCACGGCGTGGGCCTGGGCCTCGGCTCGGCCGCCGGGCTCGATGGCTGGCACCTCGACCGCCTCGCGCGCCTCGCCGGCCGGGTGCAGCCGGTGCGCATCTCCGACCACGCCTGTTTCGCCCGCGCGCCGGCCGCCGCCGGCGGGCCGGTGCTGCACGCGAACGACCTGCTGCCCGTGGCCTTCAGCCCGGCCGCGCTCGACATCATGGTGCGCAACGTCGAGCAGGTGCAGGCGCGGCTGCGGCGCAC
>JANOVJ010000246.1:0-4453 GCA_031417295.1 bacterium
GCCGGCTTGCGGTTCGACATGAACCACAGGTAGGTGGTGATGTTGGTGTTGTAGAACATGTCCGTGGGCAGGGCCACGATGCAGTCCAGATAGTCGTGCTGCAGGATGTGGCGGCGGATTTCGCTCTCGCCGCTCCCGGCATCACCCGTGAACAGCGGCGAGCCGTTGTGCACGACGCCGATGCGCCCACCGCCCTTGTTCTTGCCGCCGGCCCGCACCACCGGCTGCATCTTCGACAGCAGGTGCAGCGAGAACAGCATCTGCCCGTCGCGGATGGCGGGCAGGCCTGGCGCGAAGCGGCCGGCCGCGCCGCGGGTGTGCTCCTTGCGCACGTTGGCTTCGGCGGGTTTCCACTCCACGCCATAGGGCGGGTTGGCGGCCTGGTATTCGAAGGTCTTGCCGGGGTGCTTGTCGGCATCCAGCGTGTCGCCGTTGGCGATGTTGGCCGGGTCCTGGCCGCGGATCAGCATGTCGGCCTTGCAGATGGCGTAGGTCTCGTCCTCCAACTCCTGGCCGAACAGCTTCAGCGTGGCGCGGCTGTTGAAGCGGCGCAGGTATTCCTCGGCCACGCTCAAAATGCCGCCGGTGCCGGCCGTGGGGTCGTACATGGTGCGCACCACGCCGGGCACCGACAGCACGTCGTCGTCGCCACTGAACAGCAAGGTCACCATCAACTCGATCACGTCGCGCGGGGTGTACTGCTCGCCGGCCGGCGACACGTCGTTGAACTTGCGCAGCAGTTCCTCGAAGGCCTGGCCCATGTCGTGGTTGGTGACTTGCCTCGGGCTCAGCTCCGTCTCTGCGAAGCGTTGCACCACCAGGAACAGCCGGTTCTTCTCAGTCAGCTTGTCGATGGTGGCGATGAAGCCGAATTTCTCGAAGATGTCGCGCACGTTCTGCGAGAAGCCGTTGACCATGGCTTCGAGGTTGTCGCGCACGTCGTCGGGTGTCTCGGCCACCTTGGGCAGCGTGAACTTCGAGATGTTGAAGAAGGGGTAGCCGCTGGTGGGCGTGAGCATCTTGTCCAGGTCATAGCCACCCTTCCTGATGGCTTCGTACTTCTTCAGCACGGCATCGCGGCTGGGCGCCAGCACGCAGTCGAGCCGGCGCAGGATGGTGAAGGGCAGGATGACCTTGCGGTATTCGTTTTCCTTGAAGGCGCCGCGCAGCAGCTCGGCGTTCTTCCAGATGAGGTCGGCGAGTTTGGCCATGCGGGCGGTTGCGGGTTCTTGTAGTGGGTTGCGGATGCTTGGCGAATTGCATCAGCGCTCGGGCGCTGGTCTCGCCACCGGCAGCGTCTCAACGCGACCGTCGGCATGCTTGGCGAAGCGAACGCGCTCAGCCCCGTGCACCGGCGCGTTGTCCGGCCACGGCCAGCCGCCAAAGCCGGTGCGCCGATAGTCGGCAAAGGCTTGCTCAAGCTCCTGGCGCGTGTTCATCACGAACGGGCCGTACTGCGCCACCGGCTCGCCGATCGGCCGGCCTTGCAGCATCAGGAACTCGCTGGCCTCGGGGCCGTTGACAAACTCGACGGGCTGCGTCGCCCGCAACTCGATGGCCGTTTGAGCATCGACGCTTTGCCCGCCGATGCTCACGCTCGAACCCTTGAAGAAGTACAGCATGCGTCGCGTCGATTCGCCCGCCGCGGCAGGCAGCGTCCACTGCGCGCCCGGCGCCATCTTCAAGGTCCAGATCGCGAGATCGGACTCGGCCTGCGCGGCCCATGAATCGGGCGGTGGCGGCAGAGGCTCGCCCGCCTCGCCGTCCGCGAACCGGCCCGCAATGACTGCGACTTCGGTGCCGCGGCCCTGGCCGTCAGCCGCGCGATGCTGCGGGATCTGCTCTGACCAGAACATCGTGAAGTGCGGCGCCACCATCTTGTTGCGCGCCGGCAGATTGAGCCAGATCTGGAACAGTTCGAGCGGGTTCGGCGCGGCCGCATCGAGCAGCGGGAACATTTCGGCATGCACGATGCCCTGCCCGGCCGTCAACCACTGCACATCGCCGCCGCCGAAGCGCGCCGTGGCGCCGAGCGAATCGGAATGGTCGATCAGGCCCTTGCGAACGATGGTCACGGTCTCGAAGCCGCGGTGCGGGTGCGACGGGAAGCCGGGTACGGTTTGGCCGTGGTACATGCGCCAGCCGTCCTTGCCCGCGAAGTCTTGCCCGAGGTCGCGACCGGCCAGGCTCGCGGCGGGGCCGAACTGCGCGTTGCCGCGCGGATAGGCATCGTCGTGATAGACGCTGAAGAGGAACGGGTCGAGCGTTGGCCACGGAAAGCCGAGCGGCTGGATTTGAACGATGGGGTGGTCTGGCATGAGCGGCCTCGTCGAAGGGATGCAGTGTCAGGCCGCAGCGGCCAGCGCGATCAGCTCGGCCTCGCGTGCGGGCTTCAGGGTCGCGGCGCGGCGCGCGTCGTCGGGCCCGGGCAGGCCTTCGGCGAGCACGGCGCGCACCGTGTCGTCCAGCGGCCGGATGCGCAGGCCGAGCGCCAGCGCGCGGCTGATGTCCACCGCCATGAAGCCGGCGAACTCGGGGTCGTCGGCCGGGAGCCAGAGCGGCAGTTCGCGCCAGGGCGCGACGCCGTGCTGCTGCAGCAGCGCTTCGCTCACCGCCAGCGGCTGCGCGGGCGCCAGGCCGAGCTCGCGGGCACCGCGCTGGCAGGCGCCGATCAACTCAGCCCAGCCGATGGCCGCGCCACCGGCCGGGCCGATGGCGTTGAGGCTGCCGCCCACACCTTGCTCGACGAGCCGCAGCATCCAGCCGGCCAGATCGCGCACGTCGATGAACTGCAGAACCGCCGACGCGGGCGCCGCCGGCACCAGCATCGTGCCGCCCGCTGCCGCCCGCCACGGCCAGTAGCTGAAGCGCCCGGTCGGGTCGCCGGGGCCGACGATGAGCCCCGGGCGCACCACGAGCAGCCGGTCACCGAGCCGCTGCGCCAGCACGCGCTCGCACTCGGCCTTGAGCGGGCCGTAGGTTTCGGCCGTGACCGCGGCATCGGCGGCCAGGCCTTCGGCGCTGGCCAGGGCATCGGTCTCGGTCGTGCCGGCTTGGGCCGTCGAGGCATAGGCCGAGACGCTGGAGACGAACAGGTAGCGCGGGCACGCGGCCAACGCCTCGGCGGTGGGCAGCACGTCGGCCGGGCAGTAGCCGCAGGTGTCGATCACCGCGTCCCACGGGCCGTGGGCGGCCAGCGCGGCTGCGTCGGTGCGGCGGTCACCGGTGATCACCTCCACCCCGGCCGGCCAGTGCTGGCGTGCACGGCCGCGGTTGAACACGCTGACAGCGTGGCCGCACTGCAGCGCCGCAGTGAGCAACTCACGCCCGAGGAACACGCCGCCACCGATGATGAGGATTCGCATGCTGTTGTCGATGCCCTTTCTCAAGGTGGCACTGCTGAGCGGCACTCGCCTATGCCTTGATGCTACCCAGTGTGTTGTCTCTTCGTTGCTTGCTGACAGGCCTTCTGGTTCGTGGCACCGCGCCGGGGGTTCGCCCCGGCGGGCGAGTCACTTTCTTCTGTCGGGCCAGAAGAAAGTAACCAAAGAAGAGGCCCTGAATACGATTTGAGTCGGTCGCGTGGCAAGAGGAGCCGGCTGTTGAGTCGCTGGTGCAGCTTGTACCGCTTGCGCGCTGCTGCGAGGCTGAGAAAGAGCTTCTTTTTTGACGTGCCGTTCGTCGAACGGCCCAGCCCAAATGCAGTCTCACGCCGTTCCTTGGCCGACCCGATGGTTCCGCCCATCCAGGCCCGCAAAAGTCAGCTCCTCTATGCAGACATAGGGCCAAATCCTCTGGTGTTCAGGGCCTCTTCTTTGGTTACTTTCTTCTGGCCCGACAGAAGAAAGTGACCCGCCCGCCGGGGCGGGACCCGGCATCAGCCCACCAAACAACACCCCCCACATCAGATGCAATATCATCAAGTGCAAACCGACCCTCGGAACAAAACATGCGCACCACCCTCGATCTAGACGAAGACGTACTCGCCAGCGCGAAAGAAATCGCAAAGCGAGAGAAGAAGACAGCCGGCCAGGTCTTGTCGGAACTCGCCCGCCGCGCGTTGACGCAAGGCGCCGCACCCACCGGGAGCGCACGCACCGCGAATGAGCCCGCAACCACCTTCGGCTTCAGGCCATTCGCAACGCGCGGCGCCGTGGTCACGAACGAGCGCGTTCAAACTTTGCGGGACGAAGGTGAGTACTGACAACAAGAAGGCAGCCAAGCGGCCGCCGCCAGCGCGCGAAGCCCGCGCCGTCTACGCGGTCGAACGGCAGCCCACCGCCAACCGCAAGCCAGCACGCGCCCTGCTCGACGTGAACGTGCTGATCGCGCTGCTCGACGCCGACCACCTGCACCACCGCCGCGCCTCGCAATGGCTGGCCGATCACATCGCCGCGGGTTGGGCGTCGTGCGCCATCACCCAGAACGGTTGCGTGCGCATCATGTCGCAGCC
>JANOVJ010000247.1:0-10443 GCA_031417295.1 bacterium
GGCCTGGCCGCAGCCGCAGCCCGCCCAGCTACATCGCCTGTCGCGGCTGCAAGACTCGGTGCGCGGCTGGCTGCCCGAGGCTGCGGGCCTGTCGGTGCACGAGGTGCTGCAATGGTGCAAAGGCGGCAGCGTCGCCGAGCGACTGGACGAACCGGCCCTCGACGCCGCGCGCCAGGCCATTGCCGGCTTGCGTGAAGCGCGCGAGCGCGAGGGCGCCCGGCTGGCCGTGGTGCTGCAAGAGCGCGTGGCGCGGCTGCGCGAGCTGGCAGCGCAGGCCGAGCCGCTGGTGCCCGCCGTCGTGCAACGCCAGCAGCAACGCTTTCTCGAGCGCTGGAGCGCGGCCCTCGAAGCAAGCGGCGCGGCGCAGACGATTTCGCGCGACGCGCTGCAGGAGCGCGCGCTGAACGAGGCGGCGGCCTTCTCGATCCGCATCGACGTGGCCGAGGAGCTGGCCCGCCTGCGCTCGCACCTCGACGAGATCGCGCGCCTGCTCGAGCGCGGTGGCGAGGCCGGCAAACGGCTCGACTTCCTGATCCAGGAGCTGCTGCGCGAGGCCAACACGCTCGGCTCGAAAGCGGCGGCGCTGGAGCTGACCACGATCTCGGTCGAGATGAAGGTGGCGATCGAGCAGATGCGCGAGCAGGTGCAGAACCTGGAGTAGCGGCAACGACATGGACTCCCCCGGCAACCTGTTCGTCATCGCCGCCCCCAGCGGGGCCGGCAAGTCCAGCCTCGTCAACGCGCTGCTGGAGGTGGACGCGCGGCTGGTGGTGTCGCTCTCGCACACCACCCGCGCCCCGCGCGGGCAGGAGCAGGCGGGCCGCGAATATCACTTCATCGACGACGCGGCCTTTCGCGCCATGGTCGAGCGCGGCGAATTCCTTGAATGGGCGCAGGTGCATGGCAACCTGTATGGCACCTCGAAAGCCGAGGTCGAGTCGCGCATTGGCAGCGGGCAAGATGTGGTGTTCGAGATCGACTGGCAGGGCGCGCTGCAGATCAAGCAATTGTTCCCGAGCGCGATCCTGATCTTCATCCTGCCGCCGAGCTGGGACGAACTCCAGCAGCGCCTGGCCCGGCGCGGCGAAGACCACCCTGAGGCCATCGCCGAGCGCCTGGCCAATGCGCGCATCGAGGTGGCGCAGGCCCGCCACTTCGACTTCGTTATAATCAACGGCTTGTTTGAGACGGCGCTGTTCGACCTGAAAGCGATCGTCCATTCGCAGCGGCTCAAGTACGCTGCCCAGCGCAGAGGCAAGCCTGCCGTCTTCGCCGCCCTCAACCTCACCTGACGCGTCCAGCGACGCCGCACCGGAGCATCGTTCATGGCCCGCATCACCGTTGAAGACTGTCTCGCCAAGATCCCGAACCGCTTCCAGTTGGTGCTGGCCGCAACCTACCGCGCCCGCATGCTGAGCCAGGGCCACGCGCCGAAGATCGAGAGCAAGAACAAGCCGGGCGTGACCGCGCTGCGCGAGATCGCGGCTGGCGAGGTGGGAATCGAGATGCTGCGCAAAGTGCCAATCTGATTGCTTCCCCGGTTCGGCAAGTCGCCTCGTAGCGCAGACTTGTCCGGCCGGCGCCGCTCAGAGGCGGCTCAGCCTGCCGAGTTGCGAGGCTTATCGATTTGTCTGCGCGGAGTTGGCCAGTTGCTTGGCCAACCCGTTGTGCCGCTCAATCAACCGCGGCAGTTCCAGCGTCGTGATCTGCCCGTCGTGCACCACCACCCGCCCGTTCACGATGCTGTGCTTCACCCGCGGCACGTGGCAGAAGAACAGCGCCGCCAGCGGGTCGTGATGGGCGCCGGCGAGGCCGATGTCATCGAGCGGAATGGTCACGATATCGGCCGCCATGCCGGGCGCCAGCGCGCCGATGTCATCGCGCCCCAGCACCTTCGCGCCGCCCAGCGTGGCGATCTCCAGCACCTCGCGCGCAGTCAGTGCCGACGGGCCCTTCACCGGGCCGTGCGCCACCCGTTGCAACAGCAGCGCCAGCCGAGCCTCACCGAGCATGTGGCCGCTGTCGTTCGATGCCGAGCCGTCGACGGCGATCGACACCGGCACGCCCGCGTCGCGCATCGCGCGGATCGGCGCAATGCCCGAGGCCAGGCGCATGTTCGAGCCCGGGCAGTGGGCCACGCCGGTGCCGGTGCGGGCGAAGAGCGTGATGCCTGCCGCGTCGAGCTGCACGCAGTGCGCATGCCACACGTCGGGGCCGACCCAGCCGAGCGCTTCGGCGTACTCGGCCGGCGTGCAGTTGAACTTCTCGCGCGTGTAGGCGATGTCGTTGTCGTTCTCGGCCAGGTGGGTGTGCAGCGACACGCCGTGCGCGCTGCCGTAAGAACGCGCCAGCAAGGCCGCGTCGCGCATCAGCTCGCGGCTGACCGAGAACGGCGAGCACGGCGCGACCACGATGCGCAGCATCGAATGAAGCGAAGGGTCGTGCCAGCGCTCGATCAGGCGCTGGCTGTCCTTCAGGATCGCGGCCTCGCTCTCGACCACACTGTCGGGTGGCAGCCCGCCCTGGCTCTGGCCCACGCTCATCGATCCGCGCGCGGCGTGGAAGCGCATCCCGATTTGTTGCGCCGCCTCGATGCTGTCCTCCAGCGTGATGCCGTTGGGGTAGATGTAGAGGTGGTCGCTGCTGGTCGTGCAGCCCGACAGCAGCAGTTCGGCCATCGCCGTCTGCGTGCTCACCTGCACCATCTCGGGCGTGAGGCAGGCCCAGATCGGGTACAGCGTCTGCAGCCACTTGAAGAGTTCACAGTCCTGCGCCGGCCCGATCACGCGGGTCAGCGTCTGGTACATGTGGTGGTGGGTGTTGACGAGGCCGGGGATGACGATCTGGTCGCGGGCGTCGATGACTTCATCGGCCGTCTGCGGCAGCTCGGCGCTGGGGCCGACGGCTTCGATCACACGGTCGCGCACGAACACCGCGCCGCCCTCGATCTCGCGACGCTGCGCGTCCATCGTGACGAGCAGGCGGGCGTTGCGGATCAGCAGCGTGGGCAACGGTGCCCCTCGTCCGATGGGTACATCGGCCGATCCCCCAAGGGGATGCGGGCCGGCTTGGGAGCGGCCCGGCGCTCGTCCCGCGAAGACATCACTGCCTCCAGCATCAATGCGCCTCGGCCGCCTTCGCCGCCTCGATCGCCCCGGCCTTGTCTTCCTTCGCGCCGTTGAAGAACAGGTTCAGCACCACCGCCGCCACCGCCGTGAGCAGGATGCCGCTCTCCAGCAGCGGATGCAGGCCGTGCGCCATCTGCTGCGTCCAGCGCGGCGCGACCAGCGGGATCAACCCGAAGCCGATCGCCAGCGCCACCACATACAGGTTGTGGCGGTTGTTCTTGTAGTCCACCGTCGACAAGATGCGGATGCCGGTGGCCGCCACCATGCCGAACATCACGAGCCCGGCACCGCCCAACACGAACTGCGGGATCGACTCGACGAACGCCGCCATCTTCGGCAACGTGCCGAGGACGATCATGATGATGCCGCCAGCCACCGTGACGTAGCGGCTGCGCACGCCCGTCACCCCCACCAGGCCCACGTTCTGCGAGAAGCTGGTGTACGGGAAGGTGTTGAAGATGCCGCCGATCAGCGTGCCCAGGCCGTCGGTGCGCAGGCCGGCCGCAAGCTCGGGCTGGCCGATCTTCTTGCCGGTGATGTCCGACAGCGCCAGGAACATGCCGGTCGATTCGATCATCACCACGATCATCACCAGCGTCATCGTCAGGATCATCACGACGTCGAAGGTGGGCGGGCCGAAGGCGAACGGCGTGACAACGTCGAACCAGTTCGCCTTGCCGACCTTGTCGAAGTTCATCTTGCCCATGCCGAAGGCCAGCGCACAGCCGGCCACGATGCCCAGAAGCACCGAGATGTTGGCGAAGAAGCCCTTCGCGTACTTCACCAGCAGCAGCACGACGATGAGCACGAAGCCGGCAATCGCCATGTTGTCGAGCGCGCCATAGTTCAGGTTGTCGACCATCGGGATCGGCCCGGGCAGCTTCAACACCGGCGCCGAAGCGCCCGGCGCGGCGGAAGCGGCTGCCGCGGCGGCGCCCTCCTTCACCTTGTCGACCATCACGATCAACTTCGCCACGTCGGGCGACTGCGCCAGCGGTGCCGGCCCGCCCATCGCCCAGCCCACGCCCACACGCATCAGGCTGATGCCGATGATGGCAATGATGGTGCCGGTGACGACTGGCGGAAAGAAGCGCAGCAGCCGGCTCATCAGCGGCGCGATGAGCATCGCGATGATGCCCGCGCCGATGATGGCGCCGAAGATCGCGCGGGCACCTTCAACGCCAGGCATCGCGTTGGCAAAGGCCACCATCGGGCCGACGGCGGCGAAGGTCACGCCCATCATCACCGGCAGCTTGATGCCGAAGTAGCGCGTGAAGCCGAGCGACTGGATCAGCGTGACGATGCCGCAGGCGAACAGGTCGGCCGAGATCAGCAACGCCACCTGCTCGGGCGTGAGTTTCAACGCGCGGCCGACGATCAGCGGCACCGCGATCGCACCGGCGTACATCACCAGCACGTGTTGCAGGCCGAGTGCTGTCAGGCGCCCGACGGGCAGCTTCTCGTCCACCGGGTGGATCGCGGTTTGATTCATGCTCATTTCTCCATCCTCGTTGTGATCGTTCGTGTCGGTGCCGGCGGCAATGGGGCTACTTCACCGGCGCTCCTTCGCTGAACCAGCGCCCGATCAAGGCCCGTTCGGCGTCGGTGATCTGGGTCGCGTTGTTCATCGGCATGATCTTCAGCACCACCGCCTGCTGGTACAGCAACTGCGCGTTCTTCGCCACCAGTTCGGGCGTGTGCAGCGCCACGTTCTTGCTTTGCACCTGCGCGTTGTGGCAGAGCACGCAGCGCGCATCGAGCACCTGGCGAACCTCGGCGTAGCTCACCGGCGCAGCGGCTGCCGCCTGCTTGGGTTGCGGCGCCGGCATCAGCCACACCGCGAGGCCGACGATCAGCAGCGTGCCGACCACAGCGTAGGCCCAGGGCACCGGCTTGCCCTGCACCAGCGCCTTGTGGCGGGCGACGAAGGAATGGCGGATCTACGCCCCGGCCACCATGATGACCACCAGCTCCAGCCAGTTGTTCGGCGCGCTGTAGAGAAAGCCGTAGTGGTTGCTGAGCATCGCGATCAGCACCGGCAGCGTGAAGTAGGTGTTGTGCACGCTGCGCTGCTTGGCCCGCTGGCCGTGCACCGGGTCGACCGGTTCACCGGCCCGCAACTGCGCGATCACCTTGCGCTGCCCCGGGATGATCCAGAAGAACACATTGGCGCTCATCGAGGTGGCCATCATTGCGCCGACCAGCAGGAACGCCGCGCGGCCGGCGAACAGGTGGCAGGCGAGCCACGACGCGAAGACGACGAAGACGGTGACGCCGATGCTGACGATCAGGTCGCCGCCCTCGCGCCGGCCGAAGGCGCGGCAGATCACGTCGTAGACGACCCAGAACACGGCCAGGAACGCGAGCGCGGCGGCGATCGCAGCCGGCGGCGTCCAGTCGAACAGGCTCTTGTCGATCAGGAAGCTGCTCGCCTGGTACAGGTAGAGCACGGTGAACAGCGCGAAGCCGGTCAGCCAGGTGGAGTAGCTCTCCCAGTAGAACCAGTGCAAGTGCTCGGGAATCTTTTTCGGCGCGACGGCGTACTTCTGCGGGTGGTAGAAACCGCCGCCATGCACCGCCCAGAGCTCGCCGCTGACGCCCTTGTCTTTGGACGCCTGGTCGGGCGGCGGCGTCAGGCTGTTGTCGAGAAAGACGAAGTAGAACGACGAGCCGATCCAGGCGATCGCGACGATGACATGGGCCCAGCGCAGCAGCAGGTTGACCCAGTCGAGCACGTAGGCATCCATGCGTTCACTCTCTCAAGTTGTCAGAGGCTTGCTAGCAATAAGCAGGCCGAGACCCTTACCACTGCGGGCGCTGTAAGGAGTGAGTGTCGCGACCCGTTGGACGACCGGGGCTCCGCGGCGACAAACCAAACTGTATACACTTTCAACGCCGATTGAGCACAGTATAAACCCTGACAAGGCCCGCACACATCAACTGCCGCGGTAGGTCGAGTAGGCCCAGGGGCTGGCCAGCAGTGGCACGTGGTAGTGGGCGCCGGTGTCGGCGAGCCCGAAGTCCAGCGGCACGGCGTCGAGGAACGGCGGCTCGGGCAGCGTGATGCCCAGCCCGCGGAAGTACGGCGCCACGTCGAACAGCAGGCGGTAAGCACCGATCTGGAACGCATCGCCCTCCAGCAGCGGCGCTGCGGCGCGACCGTCGTGGTTGAGCGTGAGCTCCTTCAACAGCGTGGCGTTGCCGCCCGTCACGGAATACAGCCGCACCCGCATTCCGGCGGCGGGGCAGCCGTTCATCGTGTCGAGTACGTGCGTGGTGAGTTTGCCCATGGTGGTTCTCCAGGCCGGCCCCTGCCGGATTAAAAAAAGGGTTGCAGAACTTGCAAAAGTGTATACAGTTTGCCGTGGTGTGCAAGCCCGTCGCTCCCGAAATATCCAGAATGCAATGTCAATGCCAGCGCGCAAGCTTCAGGTGACCCGGCCCGCCGCCGCGCCGCCGGCGCGTGCGCGCAAGCCGGCAAGGAACAGCGTCGCCGGCGACAGCGGCAGTACCGGCCATATCGGCAGCGCCGGCAACGCCGGCAATAGCGGCAGCAGCGGCAGCACCGCGCGTATCGTCGATGCCATCACCTCGGCCATCGTCGAGCGGCGGTTGAAGCCCGGCACCAAGCTCGCCGAGCAGAAGATCGCCGACATCTTCAAGGTCTCGCGCACGCTGGTGCGCCAGGCGCTGAACCAGTTGAGCCGGGATCGGCTCGTCACGCTGGAGCCAGCCCGCGGCGCGCGTGTGGCCGAGCCCAGTGTCGAGGAAGCGCGGCAGGTGTTCGAGGTTCGCAACATGCTGGAGGCGGCGATGATCCGGCGGCTTTGCGGCGTGATCAGTCCGGCCCAGGTGGCCGAGCTGCGCACGCACTTGCGCGACGAGCAGGCGGCGCTGGTGCGCACCGACGTCTCGGGCCGCACCCGCTTGCTCGCCGACTTTCATGTCGTGCTGGCGCGCATGGTCGGCAACGAGACGCTGGCGCAAATGCTGGCCGACCTGCTCTCGCGCTGCTCGCTGATTGCGCTGATGTACCAGTCGGCGCACTCGGCCGAGAATTCGTTCGACGAACACGTTGCGATCGTCGATGCGCTCGAACGCCGCGACGCCCGTGCCGCAGTGAAGCTGATGGAAGAGCACTTGCATCATGTCGAGCGCAACCTCCAACTCGACCCGCGCATGCCCGATTTGCACCAGGTGCTGCGCCCGGTCAAATGAATTGATGAAAACCCCCAAGCTCACTTCGTTCGCGCCCGCCCGGGGCGGAGCTCAGGCGGCTTGGGAACGGCCCTGCACCGCCTGAGGATCGACCATGACAACGCCCGACTATCCCCGCGACCTGATCGGCTACGGCCGCAACCCACCGCACGCGCAATGGCCCGGCGGCGCGCTAATCGCGGTGCAGTTCGTGCTGAACTACGAAGAAGGCGGCGAGAACTGCGTGCTCCATGGCGACCCGGCCTCGGAGACGTTCCTCTCCGAGATGATCGTGGCGCAGGCCTTCGAGGCGCGGCACCTGAGCATGGAGTCGATGTACGAGTACGGCGGGCGCGTCGGCTCCTGGCGCATCCTGCGCGAGTTCGAGCGCCGCGGCCTGCCGCTCACGGTGTTCGGCGTTTCGATGGCCTTGCAGCGCAACCCGGAACTGACGCAGGCCGTGGTCGAACTCGGCCACGAAATCGCCTGCCACGGCTGGCGCTGGATCCACCACCAGCACATGAGCGAGTCGCGCGAACGCCACCACATCGCGATCGGCACCCAGATCATCCAGGAGCTGACCCAGGGCCAGTGGCCGCTCGGCTGGTACACCGGGCGCGACAGCCCGAACACCAAGCGCCTGGTGGCCGACCACGGCGGCTACGCCTACGACAGCGACTACTACGGCGACGACCTGCCGTTCTGGATGCCGCTGGCCAAGAGCGACGGCAGCGCGATGCAGCGCCTGATCGTGCCCTACACGCTCGACACCAACGACATGCGCTTCGCCTCGCCGCAGGGCTTCAACACCGGCGACCACTTCTTCCAGTACTTGAAGGACGCCTTCGACGTGCTCTACGCCGAGGGCGACCCGGCCGGCGACGACCGGCCGAAGATGCTGAACATCGGCATGCATTGCCGGTTGCTCGGCCGGCCGGCGCGCTTCAAGGCGTTGCAGCGGTTCCTCGACTACGTGCAACAGCATGAGCACGTCTGGGTCTGCCGCCGCATCGACATCGCCAAGCACTGGATGGCGACGCATCCGGCGCCTGCCATCACCGCCACGTCACCGCAGCAGGAAGGCTGAAAGATGAGCCCTACGATCACACTTGAACAACTCAATGCGGCTTCGGCCGCGCAAGCGCTGGCCTGGCTCGACGGGCTTTACGAGCACTCACCGTGGATTGCCGAGCAGGCACTCGCGGCGCGGCCCTTCCAGAGCCTCGCCCACATGAAGCACGCGCTGGTGAGCGTCGTTCGCAGCGGCGGCCGCGAGGCCCAGCTCGCACTCGTGCGCGCCCACCCCGAGCTCGCCGGCAAAGCCGCGGTGGCCGGCACGTTGACGGCCGAATCGACGAACGAGCAAGCCAAGGCCGGCCTCGCCGGATGCAGTGCTGAAGAGTTCTCGCGCCTGACGCAACTCAACGCCGACTACAACGCCAAGTTCGGCTTTCCGTTCATCCTGGCCGTTCGCGGGCCACGCGGGCTGGGCCTGTCGCGCCAGCAGATCATCGAGACCTTCGCCCGCCGCCTCGAAGGCCACCCCGATTTCGAACTCGCCGAGTGCTTGCGAAACATCCACCGTATCGCCGAGATCCGCTTGAACGACAAGTTCGGCGTCACGCCCAAGCTCGGCAATCGGGTCTGGGACTGGGCCGAAGAGCTCGCCGCCGAAAGCGACCCCGGCTATAAGGAGCAAGGCCAGCTTACCGTGACCTACCTGACGCAGGCGCATCAGACCTGCGCGCGCCGGCTGCAGCAGTGGATGAAGGAGTGCGGCTTCGACGACGCGCACATCGACGCGGTGGGCAACGTGGTCGGCATCTATCACGGCAGCGATCCGAAGGCGAAGCGGCTGCTCACCGGATCGCACTACGACACGGTCAGGAACGGCGGCAAGTACGACGGCCGGCTCGGCATCCTCGTGCCGATGGCTTGCGTGCGCGAGCTGCACCGCGCGGGCCGGCGCCTGTCCTACGGCTTCGAGGTGATCGGTTTCGCTGAAGAGGAAGGCCAGCGCTACAAGGCGACCTTTCTCGGCTCCGGCGCGCTGGTCGGCCAGTTCGACCCGGCCTGGCTGGCGCAGTGCGACGCCGACGGCGTGAGCATGCAGGACGCGATGCATGCCGCCGGCCTGCCCGGCACGCTGGAGACCATCACAGCGGTACAGCGCAATCCGGCGGACTACCTGGGCTTCATCGAAACCCACATCGAGCAAGGCCCGGTGCTGAACGAACTCGACCTGCCGCTCGGCGTGGTGACCTCGATCAACGGCAGCGTGCGCTACGTCGGCGAGGTGATCGGCATGGCCAGCCACGCCGGCACCACGCCGATGGACAGCCGGCGCGACGCCGCGACGGCGGTGGCCGAACTTGCGCTTTTCGTCGAGAAGCGCGGCGGCGCCGTGCCCAACCTGGTCGCGACGATGGGCATGCTGCAAGTACCTGCCGGTTCGATCAACGTCGTGCCCGGCCGCTGCCAGTTCAGCCTCGACATCCGCGCCACGACCAACGCCGTGCGCGACGCTTGCGCCAACGACGTGCGCGCCGAGCTGAAGGCAATCTGCGACCGGCGCGGCGTGCACTACAAGCTGGAAGAGACCATGCGCGCCGCGGCCGCGCCGAGTGCGCCGGCCTGGCAGGCACGCTGGGAAGGGGCAGTCGCCAGCACCGGCCTGCCGGTCTTTCGCATGCCCAGCGGCGCCGGCCACGACGCGATGAAGCTGCACGAGGCGATGCCGCAGGCGATGCTGTTCATGCGCGGCGGCAACTCGGGCATCAGCCACAACCCGCTGGAAGAGATCGCCAACGACGACACCGAGTTGTGTGTGCGCGCCTTCCAGCACCTGCTCGAACAACTGGCTCTGGAAGCCGCATGAGACATCCGCACGGCCGCCCGAAGGGCCATACCGCAGTGCGAAGCACGGAGGTTGCCCGATGAGCCGCGAAAGAGGGGCCCCACGCAGTGGGGATCGAAGCGAGCGAGTGCGGCCGGTTGCCGACCAGCAAGCCCTTCGACGTGGACCGAACTTCCGGAGACAACCTGCATGAACGACACGATGTACCAGCAACTTGACGCCTGGATCGACGCCCACTTCGACGAGGAAGTGTGCTTCCTG
>JANOVJ010000248.1:0-6536 GCA_031417295.1 bacterium
GTGTAGAGCGTGAGCGTCTTGACGACGATCGACACCGTGGCCCAACCGAGCCCCTCGCCCGTCGCCAGGAAACGCAGCACCAGCCCCAGGCTGACCAGAAACACCAGAAACTGGATCGGCGCCAGGATGCCTTGCACCAGCGTCCAGCCGGAGGCATCGCGGCGCACGCGTTCCTGGGCGCTGTACAGGGGCGGCCGTGCGGTTCTTTGCCGCAGAGGGAGGGGCCGCGTCGTCCGACGCTCTGCGCTACTGCTCATGAGACTGAATCTAGACCGGCCCGAAGAAGATGTCAATTGGAGTTGACGTAATGTTCAAGTGACACTAATCTTCGTATGAGACGGGGTTTTCGATAGCTTGACTGCGGGTTGACCGGGCCGCGATAGTGCCGGCCGGAGCCGATTGACGGCACAACACGCTGGGTCGACTGACGCAAATGGGCGCGAGCCTCGGCGGACTGCGAATTCCAGTGCGCTCAACTCGTGAGGAGACAGCCCATGGATCGGATGACGCAGGACGGGATGTTGCAGGAGCACGCGCCGCGCGAATGCTGGGGCGGTGCGCAGGAGTCGCTGCCTTCAGGCGCGTGGCTGGAGCCCCTCAAGCCCTCGGATCAAGCCGAACAGGCCACCGCGCGAATGACCTGGCTGCTGCGGACCATCGAGGCCGAAATCATTCCGCGCCTGATGTTGGCCCACCAGACCGAGGCGTTCCCGCTGCCGGTGGAAGAGGCCCGCCCGCCGACCCTCGACCACGAGGACGTGGTGGCGTTTGCGGCGCTGGTGCTGTCGCAGCCGGTCGGTGCCGCGATCGAGCACATCGAAAGCCTGCGCGCCCGGGGCGTGGCGCTGGAGGTGCTCTACCTCGACCTGCTGGCACCGGCAGCCCGCCACCTGGGCGAGCTCTGGGAGGCCGACCTGTGTGACTTCACCCAGGTGACGCTGGGTCTCTGGCGGCTTCAGCAAGTCATGCACGAGTTGAGCCCCGCGTTCCAGAACGAGGCCGCCTACACGGTGCAGCGGCGGCGGGTCTTGCTGGCGCCCGCGCCGGGTTCGCAGCACACGCTGGGCCTGTTCATGGTCGCCGAGTTCTTCCGCCGCGCGGGCTGGGAAGTCTCGGCCGAGCCGGCGTCGTCAGTGGCAGAACTCGTGGCCGCGGTCGGTGCCGACTGGTTCGACGTGGTCGGCCTGTCGATGGGTTCCGAATTGCATGTCGAAGGCGTGTCGGCCGCAATCGGGGCGCTGCGCAAGGCCTCGCGCAACCCCGCCCTCGGCGTGATGGTCGGCGGCGCGGTGTTTGTGGCCGATCCCGGTCTCGTCGCCGTGGTCGGGGCCGACGCGACGGCGGCCGACGCGCCGCAGGCGGTGGCGCAGGCAGAGTCATGGGTCGCCCTGCGCGGGAAGCGGTGTTGAAGCCCTGCGCAGCCCTTGAATTGCCTACCCGGGTGCCCGAACGGCGTCCTGCCGGGCTGACCGCGAGCGCTTGCTATTCGTGAATCAATTCGTCGCCCCGCAGCAGTCTCTGGCGGGCCTCGATTCGGAGGCCACGGCATCGCTCATCTCTGCAGCGACCGATGTGGCCCTGCTGGTCGATGGCAGCGGCGTGATCCGCGACGTGTCGATCGGCAGCGACGACTTCGCGCTCGAGGGCTACCAGAAATGGATTGGCCGCAGCTGGGAGGACACCGTGACGCTCGAAAGCCGTGCCAAGGTTGTTGCCCTGCTGCGCGACGCAGCGGCCCGGTCGCCGCGCAAATGGCGTCAGGTGAATCACCCGTCGCCGCTCGGGACCGACGTGCCGGTGCTCTATTCGGCCCTGCAGGTCGGCAAGGAAGGCGGCGTCGTGGCTTTCGGACGCGACTTGCGTTCGGTCGCGGCACTGCAGCAGCGGCTGGTCGCCGCACAGCAGTCGATGGAGCGCGACTACCTGCGCCTGCGCCAATTGGAAACCCGCTACCGGCTGTTGTTTCAGACCGGGTCGGAAGCGGTGCTGATCGTCGACGCGGCGACGCTCAAGGTGGTCGAGGCCAACCCGGCGGCGGCGCAGTTGATTGCCGAGCCGGTCAAGCGGATCGTCGGCCACCCGGTCATCGACTGCTTCGACGCGCCCAGCAGGCCGGCACTGTTGAACCTGCTCGCCGGTGTGCCCGCCGGCGCGCCCGGGCAGGAGGTCATGGCGCGACTCGCTGGCACCACCGCAGGCTTGACGGTCTCGGCGTCGTTGTTCCGCCAGGAGAACGTGTCGCTGTTCCTGGTCCGCCTGTCACCGCCGCAGACGACAGCGCTCGCAGGCGGCCCGTCCAGCGCCGAGGCGATGCTGCTCAGGGTGGTCGAAAGCGTGCCCGACGCCTTTGTCGTGACCGACACCCGCGGCCGGGTGCTCACCGCCAACGCCGCGTTCGTGGAAATGACGCAGCTTGCGGCCCGCGAACAAGTTCATGGCGAGTCGCTCGACCGCTGGCTCGGCGGCACCGGCGTCGATCTGAGCGTGCTGCTGGCCAACCTGCGTCAGCACGGTGCGGTGAGGCTTTTTGCCACCACGCTGCGCGGCCGGCTCGGCACCACGGTACCGGTCGAGATCTCCGCCACCTCGGTGGGGCAGGGTGACGAGACCTGCCTTGGCTTCACGATCCGCGATGTCGGCCGCCGCCTCGCCCCCGAGGCGCTGCGCGGCCGCGAGTTGCCGCGCTCGGCGTCGCAATTGACCGAACTGGTCGGCAGGGTGCCGCTGAAAGACATCGTCGGCGAAACCACCGACCTGATCGAGCAACTGTGCATCGAAGCCGCGCTCGAACTGACCCAGGACAACCGGGCCTCGGCCTCGGAGATGCTGGGGCTTTCGCGGCAGAGCCTGTACGTCAAGCTGCGCCGCTACGGCCTGGGCGACCTGGGCGGCGACGGCGAGAAGTAGGGCTGCGGCGCCTCGCACCGCGTGGCAAGCGGCAGTCGGCAAGCGGCAGTCGCGTCGCGTTGCGTCAGCGCGTTGGCGACCGTCCCGCTGGCCGCCGCTGGCTTTGCACTGGCCGCGCACTGGCCGCAGAAAGTGTAAATCGCGATTGACGCTTGAAAGTGTCAAGTGCAAGAATTCCGCGATGCCCCGTCCCGCCTTGTCCGCCGTTGCGGAACTGCTCAAACCGATCACGTGGTTCCCGCCGATGTGGGCCTTCACCTGCGGCGTGATTGCCTCCGGCGTGGCGCTGCAGGGCCGCTGGCCGCTCGTCGTGACCGGCGTCGTGCTCGCCGGGCCGCTGGTCTGCGCCACCAGCCAGGCCGTCAACGACTGGTTCGACCGCCATGTCGATGCCATCAACGAACCGCAGCGCCCGATCCCGTCCGGCCGCATGCCCGGCCGCTGGGGGCTCTACATCGCGATCGGCTGGACCGTGCTGTCGCTCGCCGTGGCCACGCTGCTCGGGCCGTGGGGCTTCGGCGCGGCGACCATCGGTTTGGCGCTGGCCTGGGCCTACAGCGCCCCGCCGCTGCGCCTGAAGGTCAACGGCTGGTGGGGCAACGCTGCCTGCGGGCTGTGCTACGAGGGCCTCGCCTGGGCCACCGGCGCGGCCGTGATGGCCGGCGGCAGCATGCCCGCGCCGCAGAGCCTGGCGCTGGCCGGCCTGTACAGCGCCGGAGCCCACGGCATCATGACGCTGAATGACTTCAAGGCCGTTGAGGGCGACCGCCAGATGGGCATCGGCTCGCTGCCGGTGCGCCTCGGCGTTCGCGGCGCGGCCCGCGCGGCGTGCTGGATCATGGCCCTGCCGCAACTGGGCGTGATCCTGCTGCTCGTGTCATGGGGCCTGCCGGGCTATGCGGTGGCGATCAGCGTGCTGCTGCTGTTGCAGGTGCTGATGATGGACGTGTTCCTCGACCGGCCGACCGAGAAAGCGCTCTGGTACAGCGGCTTCGGCGTACCGGTGTTCGTCAGCGGGATGATGGTCAGCGCGTTTGCGTTGCGCTCGATCGCAGGAGCGAACCCATGAAAATCGCTGTGTCGAACCCGACGCAGCGGGCCCGGCGCCGGGCCGCTCCCATGCGGGCCCGCCTCCCCTCGGGGGAGCGGCCGATGTACCCGTCGGACGAGGGGCAGACATGACCGGGCTGGGCTGGGGCCAGATCGCCCGCCTCGGGCTGGTCCAGGCCTCGCTGGGCGCGGTGGTTGTGCTCACCACCTCGACGCTGAACCGCGTGATGGTGGTCGAGCTCGCGTTGCCGGCGCTGCTGCCGGGCTGCCTGGTCGCGTTGCACTACCTGGTGCAGGTGATGCGCCCGCGCATGGGCTACGGTTCCGACGTGGGCGGCAGGCGCACGCCGTGGATCGTCGGCGGCATGGCGGTGCTGGCCACGGGCGGCGTCGGCGCGGCGCTGGGCACGGCCTGGATGGGCACTGAGCCCGGCGCCGGCATGGCGCTGGCCGTGCTGTCGTTCACGCTGATCGGCCTGGGCGTCAGCGCCAGCGGCACCAAGCTGCTGGTGTTGCTGGCGAAGCGGGTCGATCCCGGCCGCCGCGCCGCCGCCGCAACCGTGGTCTGGCTGATGATGATCGCCGGCTTCGCCGTCACCGCCGGGGTGGCAGGGCGCCTGCTTGACCCGTACTCGCCGGAGCGGCTGGTGGCGGTGACGGCGGCGGTGTCGGCGGTCGCGTTCGTGGTCACGCTGGTTGCGCTGTTCGGCCTCGAAGGCACCGCCGCGAGTGCCGCACCCGCTGCCGCGCCCGAGCCGAAACCGCGGTTCCGCGAAGCCCTGGCGCAAGTCTGGGCCGAGCCGGCGGCGCGCCAGTTCACGGTCTTCGTCTTCATCTCGATGCTGGCCTACAGCGCGCAAGACCTGATCCTGGAGCCCTTCGCCGGCACGGTGTTCGGCTTCACGCCCGGCGAATCGACCGCGTTGTCGGGCGTGCAGCACGGCGGCGTACTGGCCGGGATGCTGCTCGCGGGCTTCGCCGGCAGCCGGTTCGCGGGCCGGCCGCTGGGCTCGCTGCGGGTCTGGACGGTCGGCGGCTGCATCGCCTCGGCGCTGGCACTGGCCGGCCTGGTGGTGGCCGGGATCGTCGGCCCGGCGTGGCCGTTCAAGAGCACGGTGTTCGCGCTCGGCCTGGCCAACGGTGCGTTCTCGATCGCCGCCATCGGCTCGATGCTGCGCATGGCCGGCGAGGGCCGACAGGCGCGCGAGGGCGTGCGCATGGGCCTGTGGGGCGCGGCGCAGGCGATCGCGTTCGGCCTCGGCGGGCTGGCCGGCGCGGCGGCGAGCGACCTGGCACGTTGGCTGATCGGCTCGCCCGGCGCGGCCTATGCCACGGTGTTCGCGGCCGAGGCGGTGCTGTTCCTGGTCGCGGCGCGTCTGGCGGGACGGATCGGGCGCACGCCGGCTGCGGCAATGACGATGGCGGTGGCGATGGCGGCGCAGGCCCCCCGCACCGGCGCCGCGGGCCCGGTCGGGCGCGCGGTGGGTGTACAGATGGAACCGAGGTGAATGTGATGAATGCAGTAGAAGCAGCAGCAGAAGCAACAGAAGCAGTGGAAACCTTCGATGTCGTTGTGGTTGGCGGCGGCCCGCCCGGCCCCACCGCCGCACACGACCTGGCGCGCCAGGGCCGTTCGGTGCTGTTGCTCGACCGGGCCGGGCGCGTCAAACCCTGCGGCGGCGCGATCCCGCCGCGGCTGATCGCGGATTTCGAGATCCCCGATGAATTGCTGGTGGCACGGGCCACCTCGGCGCGGATGTTGTCTCCGGCCGACAACCGGGTCGACATTCCGATCGAAGGCGGCTTCGTCGGCATGGTCGATCGCGACGTGTTCGACGAGTGGCTGCGCGATCGCGCCGCCAGCGCGGGCGCGGTGCGCCGCAGCGGCTGCTTCGAGCGCCTGACGCGCGACGCCGACGGCGTGAGCGTCATCCACTACCTGGCGCGCGAGCGCCACGGCAAGGGCGAGGGCGCGGCCGCCAGCGTGCGCGCCCGCAGCGTGATCGGTGCCGACGGCGCGCGCTCCGGCGTGGCGCGCCAGGCCGTTCCCGGCGCCGAAGATGTGCACTGCGTTTTCGCGTATCACGAGATCGTTCGCGCTCCGGCGGTCAAGCCGGCCGGCTACGACGGCACCCGCTGCGACGTCTACTACCAGGGCCGGCTCTCGCCCGATTTCTACGGCTGGGTCTTCCCCCACGGCGACACGCTGAGCATCGGCACCGGCAGCGCCGACAAGGGGTTTTCATTGCGCAGCGCGGTCGGCGTGCTGCGCAAGGCGTCCGGGCTGGAAGGCGCGGAAGTGCTGCGCCGCGAAGGCGCGCCCTTGCCGATGAAGCCGCTCAAGGTCTGGGACAACGGCCGCGACGTGGTGCTGGCCGGCGACGCCGCGGGCGTGGTCGCGCCGGCCTCGGGCGAGGGCATCTACTACGCGATGGTCGGCGGCCGGGTCGCGGCCGAGGCGGTGCAGGCGCTGCTGCAAACTGGCCACGTCAAATCGCTCAAGCTCGCGCGCAAGCGCTTCATGAAGGAGCACGGCCGGGTCTTCCTGGTGCTCGGCATCATGCAGTGGTTCTGGTATT
>JANOVJ010000249.1:0-2611 GCA_031417295.1 bacterium
GGCCGTCGGCGCGCACCGCGGTGATGGGCGGCGCGCAGGCGGCCAAGGTGATGGACATCGTGAACCGGGCCAAGCTCGACCGCAGCGGTACGGCGCCGAACGAAGAGGCGCTGCAGGCGATGTCGGATGCGCTGCGCAACCGCCTCGACCGCGAGTCGGCCGTGCTGTTCGGCACCGCCCGGCTCTGGGACGACGGCATCATCGACCCGCGCGACACGCGGCGCGTGTTGTCGCTGTGCCTGGCGCTGGCGCGCGAGGCCGACGCGCGCACGCTGCGGCCCAACACCTTCGGCGTGGCGCGGATGTGAGCCTGGCGCCCGCTTTGCCGCCACCCCCACCGCCCCCCGCACCGTAGCCCGCCCCCGCCTGAAACACCGGAGACAGTCGCCCGATGAAGTTCACCCCCGAACACGAACAGATTTCCGACACCGTCCGCAGGTTCGTCGCCAAGGAAATCAACCCCCACGTTGCCGAATGGGAAGCGGCGCAGCAGTTCCCTGTCCACGCGGTCTTCAAGAAGCTCGGCAACCTGGGCCTGCTGGGCCTCAAGTACCCGGCCGAATTTGGCGGCATGGATCTCGACTTCAGCTACTCGATGGCGATGGCCGAGGCCTTGGGCGACTGCAACTGCGGCGGCGTGCCGATGGCCATTGGTGTGCACACCGACATGTGCACGCCGGCGCTGGCCCGCTTCGGCACTGACGAGTTGCGCCGCGAGTTCCTGGCCCCGGCCATCGCCGGCGACATGGTGGGCTGCCTGGGCGTCAGCGAGGCCGGCGGCGGCTCCGACGTGGCGGCGGTGAAGACGCAGGCCCGCCGCGACGGCGACGACTACGTGATCGACGGCTCGAAGATGTGGATCACCAATGGCATGACAGCCGACTGGTGCTGCCTGCTCGCCAATACGTCGGACGGTGCGCCGCACAAGAACAAGAGTCTGATCGTCGTGCCGATGGACACGCCGGGCATCACGCGGCAGAAGATCCGCAAGATCGGCATGGACTCGTCGGACACCGCGCAACTCTTTTTCGACAAGGTGCGCGTGCCGCGGCGCAACCTGATCGGCCAGGAGGGCATGGGCTTCACCTTCCAGATGCTGCAGTTCCAGGAGGAGCGCCTGTACGGCGCGGCCGGCTCGCTGCGGAGCCTGGACCGCCTGATCGACCAGACCATCGACTACACGCGCCAGCGCCAGGCCTTCGGCAAGAGCGTGCTCGACAACCAGGTGGTGCACTACCGGCTGGCCGAACTGCGCACCGAAGTCGAGGCGCTGCGCGCGTTGACTTATCGCGCGGTCGAGCTGTACGTGTCGGGCAAGGACGTGACGCGGCTCGCCTCGATGGCCAAGCTGAAGTGCGGCCGCCTGTCGCGCGAAGTCACCGACTCGTGCCTGCAGTACTGGGGCGGGATGGGTTTCACCTGGGACAACCCGCTGTCGCAGGCCTTCCGCGACAGCCGGCTGATCTCCATCGGCGGTGGGGCCGATGAAGTGATGCTCAGCATCATCTGCAAGCTCGAAGGCACCTTGCCGGGCCGCGCCAAGTGAGCGCGCCCGCGCTCGAGCTGCCGGCGTTCGAGACGCTGGCGGCGCGCGCCGCTGACGACGGCGCGGTGCTGCAGCTGACCCTGAACCGGCCCGAGGTGCGCAACGCGATGTCGCTGCGGATGGTCACCGAACTGCGGCTCGCGCTGGCCGCTGCCGAAGCGAGTGGCACCGTCCGCGTGGTCGTGCTGCGCGGCGCGGGCGGGCACTTTTGTGCCGGTGGCGACATCAAGGACATGGCGGTCGCGCGCATGAAGCCGCAGGCGGCGGGCGAGGACGCCACGGCCCATGTCAACGCGCAGTTCGGCCTGCTGTGCGCGGCCTATGCCCGTACGCCACTGGCCCTGGTCGCGGTGCTTGAAGGCACGGTGATGGGTGGCGGCTTCGGCCTCGCCTGCGTGGCCGATGTAGCGCTGGCGGGCGAGAGTGTCGCGTTCCGCCTGCCCGAGGTGACCCTGGGCGTCGTGCCGGCACAGATCGCGCCGTACTTGGTCGAGCGCCTTGGGTATTCGCAGGCGAAACGCCTGGCGGTGAGTGGCGCGAGACTCGATGCAAATGCCGCGCTGGCAATGGGCCTGGTGTGTGAGGTGCACGCGCCCGACGCACTCGACGCTGCGCTGGCCCGCGTGCTGCACGGCATCCTGCAATGTGCGCCGGATGCCGTCGCGCAAACCAAGCGACTGATGGCGATGGCGCGCTTCACGCCACCGGCCGATCTGGTGGAGGAAGCGGCGGCAATGTTTTCGCGAGCGGTTCAAGGGGCGGAGGGCATCGAAGGCACCACGGCGTTCCTGCAGAAGCGCAAACCGTCGTGGGCGCCGCAAGGATGAAACTACTTTACCCTCGTAGGGCCTGGAAGGCTGGTCACGGGCTGGATGAGCCTATCGTCTTCGGCTGTGTGCGCAAAGGCTGGAGCGGCAAAGGCACGCCCGGACAGGCAACGAAGCTTCATCGCTGGCGATAGGCGCAGCCCGCCCACAACCCACCCGCCCCCGCCCGCCGCCCCGGCCCACCCCACCCGCCAAACGTCCCCCCCCCCCCATGCGTCCCGGCGCACCAACACCGCGC
>JANOVJ010000250.1:0-2531 GCA_031417295.1 bacterium
GCCGTTGACGATGTTGAGCACGCCCGGTGGCAGCAGGTCGCCCACGAGTTCGGCCCACACCAGGATGGACACCGGCGTCTGCTCGGCTGGCTTGAGCACGACGCAGTTGCCGGCGGCAAGCGCGGGCGCGAGCTTCCACACCGCCATCAGTATCGGGAAGTTCCACGGAATGATCTGGCCGACCACGCCGATCGGCTCATGGAAGTGGTACGCATAGGTTTCGTGGTCGATCTGGCTGATGCCGCCTTCCTGGGCGCGGATGCAAGAGGCGAAGTAGCGGAAGTGGTCCACCGCCAGCGGCAGGTCAGCGAGCGTCGTCTCGCGGATCGGCTTGCCGTTGTCCCAAGTCTCGGCAGCCGCCAGCATCGGCAGATTCGCCTCCATCCGGTCGGCTATCTTGTTCAGGATGTTGGCGCGCTCAGTGGTGGAGGTCTTGCCCCACGCGGCCTTCGCGGCATGAGCAGCATCGAGCGCACGCTCGACGTCGGCCGCTGTCGAGCGAGGAATCTCGCAGAAGACCTTTCCCGTGACAGGCGTGATGTTGTCGAAGTACTGCTTCTCGATCGGCTCGACCCACTTGCCGCCGATGAAGTTGCCGTAGCGCTTCTTGAACTGCACCGCGGTGCCGAATTTGCCGGGTTCGAGCATGTCCATGTCTGTCTCCGTGAGGGTGATGGCGCCGCGACGTGCAGCTACTCGGGGGCTCCTGTGCAAGGCGCGTACCACGGGGCGGGGCGAATGCAGCCGGCCGTTTCTGCGAGGCGGCGCCACTCGGAACGAGTGGTGTTCGCGGGCCGATGGCTCGGCCACAACCACCGTGCAGATGTGACAGGTGTCGAAGTTGTGTCGCGCAACCGAAGCGCCACGAATCACCGCACCGGCGCGCCCAGGGTGCCCTGCGGAGCACCCTGCACGAAGGTCAGGAACGCGGCCGAATGAACCGTTCGCGCCACCGACTGCCCCAAGCTCGCCAAGCCCCAGCGTGTACATTGCGCGCTGAGCCAACACACAGATGGGGCCCGGCCTGCAACCAGGAGACTGACCATGCATTTGCTGCAGCGCGAGCACATCGACACCGTCACCCATGTCGCGGAGAACGGCGTCGGCGCCCCGAGAGCGAGCGCGCACGACGAGGTCATCCGCGCCTCCTGGTCACGCTGTGTTCACGAACACAGGCTCGATCCGTCACGCATGCAGGATGCGATCATCCTGCCGAGTGATCGCCTGCGCGAACACCAGGATCAGATCGAGGAATTTCTGCACATCGCGCGCCACGGGCTGGAGACGCTGTACACGCAAGTGGCCGGTCTCGGCTACTGCGTGCTGCTGACCAATGCGCGCGGTGTGACGGTCGACTTCCTTGGCGACCTGGTGTTCGAACCGAGCCTGCGCAAGGCCGGTCTGTACCTGGGGGCCGACTGGAGCGAGCACGTCGCCGGCACATGCGGCGTTGGCACTTGCATTGCAACGGGCGAGGCGCTGACCGTGCACCTGGCCGATCACTTCGACGCGACCCATATCCCGCTGAGCTGCACAACCGCGCCTATCTACAACGCGCTCGGCAGCCTCAATGCGGTGCTGGACATTTCGCGGCTGACCTCTCCGCAGCCCAAGGAAAGCCAGCATCTCGCGCTGCAACTCGTGAAGATGTATGCCCATCACGTGGAGAACGCGAGCTTCCTGCACAGCTTCCGCCGCGACTGGGTCGTGCGCCTGAGTGCCGCGCCGCAGTTCCTCGAGGTGAACCCCGAATACCTGCTGGCGGTCGATGCCGGTGGCTGCATCATCGGCCACAACCGCCGCGCCCAGCTGCTGCTCGAAGCCGAGTGGAAGAAGCCCGTCATCGGCGTTCCACTTGAACGGCTTTTCAACGTCTCGATCAACGAGTTCGGGCGTTTCACGGCGGCGCGTGCGCCCGACCAACGCGCCGCCCACTTGACGGGCAGCGGGCGGGTGCTGTTCATGTTGTCTTCGCCGCCGCCACCGCGCTACGGCACGCCGGTGGAAGCTTCGGCGGCCAACCGCAAGGTGCCGGCGCCGCTGGCGGAACTGTCGGGCGGAGACCCGGCGCTCGACCGCCAGATCGAGCGGGCGGCACGCCTCGTCAACACGCCGGTGAGCCTGCTGCTGACCGGCGAGACGGGCAGCGGCAAGGAGTACTTTGCCAAGGCGGTGCATCGCAGCAGTGAACGACGCAACCGGCCCTTCATCGCGGTCAACTGCGCTGCCATTCCCGAGACCTTGATCGAGAGCGAACTCTTCGGCCACCTTCCCGGGAGCTTCTCCGGCGCCAGCCCGAAGGGCAAGCGCGGTCTGATCCAGGAGGCCGACAGCGGCACGCTGTTCCTCGATGAGATCGGCGACATGCCGCGCGACCTGCAAGCGCGGTTGCTGCGCGTGCTCGCCGAGCGCGAGGTGGTGCCGATCGGGGCGACCAAGCCGGTGCCGGTGAACATCCGTGTCATTGCGGCGACGCATTGCAATCTCGAAGCACTCGTGCGCGAAGGCCGCTTCCGCGACGACCTGTACTA
>JANOVJ010000251.1:0-4483 GCA_031417295.1 bacterium
GGGCAAGGTGCGTACCTTGAACTACCGCACCATCCGCTACCCCGGCCACGCCGCGATCATGAAGGCGCTGCTGAACGACCTGCGGCTGCGCGACCGGCGCGAGGTGCTGAAAGACATCCTGGAGCAAGCCGTGCCGGCGACGCTGCAAGACGTGGTGGTGATCTTCGTCACCGTCAGCGGGCAGAAGGGCGGCCGGCTGCTGCAAGACACCTATGTGCGCAAGATCTACAGCCAGATGCTGCACGGCACGCGCCGCAGCGCGATCCAGATCACCACGGCGAGCAGCCTGTGCGCGATGCTCGACCTGCTGGCGCAGGGCCGGTTGCCGCAGGCGGGGTTCGTGCGGCAGGAGGATGTGGTGTTGAGCGACTTCCTGGGCAACCGCTTCGGGCGCGTCTACGCGCAGGAGGACCTGGCTCGCGCGGCGTAGATGGGGAGTGGAAGTGGCGCTGCGCCCCAGCCATTCGGTCAGGGTCAGCGGATGACCGTCCTCAGCCTCAGGCAGCCGTTCGCCGCCACGGCAAACCGACGCTCATGAACGTCAGCCGCGGCGGGCGGCTTCGATCGCCGCGATGTCGATCTTTGTCATCTGCATCATCGCTTCGAAGGCGCGCTTGGCCGCAGCGCGATCGGGATCGACGATCGCGGCAGTGAGGGCGCGTGGCGTGATCTGCCATGACAGGCCCCACTTGTCCTTGCACCAGCCGCAGGCGCTTTCCTGGCCGCCGTTGCCCACGACCGCGTTCCACAAGCGGTCGGTTTCGGCCTGGTCGTCAGTCGCAACCTGGAACGAAACGGCCTCGGTGTGCTTGAACGTCGGGCCACCGTTCAGGCCGAGACACGGGATGCCGATCACCGTGAACTCGACCGTCAAGACATCGTCCTGCTTGCCCGAGGGATAGTCGCCGGGCGCGCGATGGACGGCTCCCACCGCGCTGTCGGGGAACGTCTTGGCGTAGAACTGCGCGGCCTCCAGGGCGGCGCCGTCGTACCAGAGACAGATCGTGTTCTTGGGGACCATTTTCGTTCTCCAATGCGTTGTGGGCTGTGCATCCTACGCGCGCAGGCTTGCGCTCGAGCCGGACGGTTTGTCGATGCGAGCGCCGCTGTGGCCGCATGGCACGGCGATGCAGTCGCTTTGCCGGTGCGCGACGATCACTTCCGCCCGGCCGCCGCCGTTGATGTCACCCGTCGCGACGCGGCTCACGGCGCGTTCGACCGCAATCGGCTCAAGCGGCAACCGACAGGTGCCGTTGCGGTCGCCGAGTAGAACGATGACATTGCCGGTGCGCCGGGAGTCGGAGCTGTCGTCAAGGTGCAAGACCGCGAGGTCGGGCCGGCCGTCAGCGCCGAAGTCGGCTTGCGATCCACTGCTATCCTGCGCCGCGTTGACCTGAGAGGCAGCAATGCAGCGATACCCGCCGTTCGACGGACCACGACCGAACGTCAGGTCTCATCCGTACCGGTCACTGAATCACCTCATCCGCGCGCAGCAGCAGTGCTTGCGGAATCGCCAGGCCCAGCGCCTTCGCAGTCTTCAGGTTGATGACCAGCTCGAAGCGTGTCGGCTGCTCGATCGGCAGGTCGCCCGCCTTCGCGCCGTTGAGGATGCGCACGACGTAGGTGGCGAGTTGGTGGCTCATCGCACTGAGGCTGGGTCCGTAAGCCATCAGCCCGCCTTCACGCGCGGTTACTGGCCATTCGTAGATGGCAGGCAGGCGCGCCTTGGCCGCGAGTTCGATCATGCGCATGCGTTGGCCATGAAGGAACGGCGACCCGAGCACGTTGACGCCGGCCACCCGAAGGCGGCTCGCCGTGGCGAAGGCCGCGTCGATCTCCAGCGGTGTGCTCGCAGTGGCCGCGTGCGACACCAGGCCCAGTGTGCTGGCCGTCGCTGCGATGCCGTCGACCCGTGTCAAGCTCACGGCGCCGGGGAAGCCCAGATTGAGCACGGCACTGCCTTTGGGCAGCAACTCGGACAGCAGCTGCAGGCGTTTGGCATTCAGCGTCGTGTTGAGAACGCTGACTCCGGTCACTCTGCCGCCGGGCCGTGCCAACGTAGACGCGAGGCCCGCTTCCACGAATTCATTGAGGAGGGCCACCACGGGTACGTCGGGGCTGGCCGCGAGCGCTGCCTGTGTCGCCTGCGGGCCGTAGGCGACGATCACCGCCGGCTTGAGGGCGGCGAGCTCCGCTGCAAGACGCGCCAGGCCCTCGGTGCGGCCGTCCGCCGAGCGGGTATCGACCACGATGTCTCGACCATCGACGAAGCCGTTTTGCTGCAGCACGTCGATCAAATCCTGCGAGGCTGAGCTGCCGCTGAAGAGCAGCACCCCGACCCGTCGCAGCGTCTTGCCGGTCTGGCCGTGAGCGTGTGGCATGGCCAGTGCGGCGCCCAGCGCGGCGGCAGTCGTGGCGAGCCAGACCGTACGGCGCTTCATCGAATCACCTCATCGGCGCGCAGCAGCAGCGATTGCGGGATGGTCATGCCCAACGACCCGAGTACCGTTTCACGTCTTCCAATCAGATCCCCCTCGTTGCAAACCAACGCAAGAAATGGGATCAGCGGGCGCGAAGCCCGGTGAAGCCAAGCGGGGGTCAGCTTAACCCTGAATGCCCGGTATGTGGAGCATTGCTGTCGTAAGTGGCGAAGCGGCGAAGGTCGCGAACCAGTCTGAAGCGGTAGTTCGGGCCTGCAGACGGAGCACCCGCTCGTGGCCGATTGCCGTCCATCGGCCGGCCGTCCAGTGTCAATGACCAGTCCCCGCTTCGTTGCAACCCCTGACCGACCCGGCAATCGCCGTCTCGCGCACAGGTCTTGCGCGACAATCGCGAGCCGCTTTTTCCCGGAGAAATCATGCCCCAAGCCTTCATCTGCGACGCCATCCGCACCCCCTTCGGCCGCTATGGCGGCGCGCTGTCCAGCATCCGCACCGACGACCTCGGCGCGTTGCCGCTGAAGGCCTTGATGGCACGCAATGCCAAGGTCGATTGGGCGGCGGTGTCCGACGTGATCTTCGGCTGCGCCAACCAGGCCGGCGAGGACAACCGCAACGTCGCCCGCATGGCGGCGCTGCTCGCCGGGCTGCCGATCGATGTGCCGGGCGCGACGATCAACCGCCTGTGCGGCTCGGGCCTGGATGCCGTGGGCACGGCAGCCCGTGCGATCAAGTGCGGCGAGGCCGAGTTGATGATCGCCGGCGGCGTCGAAAGCATGAGCCGCGCGCCGTTCGTGATGCCGAAGGCCGAGAGCGCGTTCAGCCGCAACAACGCGGTCTACGACACCACCATCGGCTGGCGCTTCGTCAACAAGCGGATGAAGGAGCTGTACGGCGTCGACTCGATGCCCGAGACGGCCGAGAACGTGGCCGCCGATTTCGGCATCGACCGCGCGTCGCAAGACCGGATGGCGCTGGCTTCGCAACTCAAGGCCGTGGCCGCGCAGCAGAGCGGCTTCTTCGACGCCGAGATCGTGCCGGTCACGCTGGTGCAGAAGAAGGGCGAGCCGCTCGTGCTGAGCCGTGACGAGCATCCGCGCGAGACCAGCCTCGACGCCCTGGCCAAGCTCAAGCCCATCGTCCGCCCCGACGGCACGGTGACGGCCGGCAACGCCTCGGGCGTGAATGACGGTGCGTGTGCGCTGCTGCTGGCCAGCGAAGCGGCCGCCGCGCGCCACGGCCTCACGCCCCGGGCGCGCGTTGTGGCCATGGCGGTGGCAGGTGTGGCGCCGCGCGTGATGGGCATCGGCCCGGCGCCAGCCGTGCGCAAGGTGCTGGCGCTTGCCAGCCTGACGCTGACGCAGATGGACGTGTTCGAACTGAATGAGGCGTTTGCGGCGCAGGGGCTCGCCGTGCTGCGCGACCTGGGGCTGCAAGACGACGACAAGCGCGTCAACCCCAACGGTGGCGCGATCGCGCTCGGCCACCCGCTCGGCGCCAGCGGCGCGCGGCTGGTGACGACGGCCGTGAACCAGTTGCACCGCGGCGGCGGCCGCTACGCGCTGTGCACGATGTGCATTGGCGTCGGCCAGGGCATCGCGCTGATCGTCGAGCGGGTCTGAACAGCCTGCCTTCAGATCGCGACGACGTGCGCCGCAGTGGCGCCGCGCACGGCACGCAGCGGCAGTGCTCCGTCGAAGCTGACCAGGCGCAGGCCGTGCGCCACGGCCAGGCCGAGCAGCCAAGCATCGGTAACTTGCCGGTGGCCGAGCAACTGGCCGGTGTCGAACAACTGCGGGTCGAGCAAGCTGGCGCTTGAGGGAACGAACAGGTGGTGCCGGGTCTGCGTGGCATCGCTCAAGCGTGCCGCCACCTGCGCCGTGGGCAGCGGGTTCGGGTAGGCGGGCTGCGACATGATGCGCACGCAACCGTTCTGGGTGATGGCGCACGACGCCCAACCCGCGGCGATGTGATCGGCCAGCCATTGCGAGGCGCGGCGGTGGTGCAGGTGGTCGGCGTCGAGCAGCGCGATCAGCACGTTCACG
>JANOVJ010000252.1:0-16427 GCA_031417295.1 bacterium
GCAGCACGGCGTGGCTCGCCATCGGCCAGTACCCGTAGAGCCGTTCGCCGGCGGCAACGCCATCACAGCGCGACTCGACGACGTTGGCGAAGCCCCACACCGGGATCCGGCCCCAGCCCGCTTCATCCGCCGGGAAGAAGCCCCAGTAGTTCATCGCCTCGCCAAAAGCGGCGTAGGTGACGTTGTTCGAGGTCAGCGCGAAACTGTCGATGCGGCAGCGCACCGCGCTGTCCACCAGCGGCGCTTCGGCCACGGCGCGGTCGTCGATCCAGCGCGTGGTGCGGAGGGCGTCGCGCTTGACGAGCAGGCCGGTTGAAGAAGAGGTCATGGTCGGGCTCCTGGAGGCGGGTGCGGCAGCATCGGCGCTGCGACTGTAGCCTGCAAGCACCTGCGCGACAGGCGGCTCCACGCTGCCCGTGAGGGCCGCTTCACCGCAGGGGTTGACCGGTGTAAGGTGTCCCTTCTGACATGCCCTCACCCGTGAACATCGCCGCCCCGCCCGCCGCCTTCGACCTTGCCGCCTACCTGCGGCGGATCGACTACGGCGGCCCGATCGAGCCCACGCTGGCCGTGCTGCGCGCCTTGCACCTGGCGCACGCGACGCACATCCCGTTCGAGAACCTCGACATCCTGCTCGGGCGCCCGATCCGGCTCGACATCGCAAGCCTTCAGGCCAAGCTCGTCACCGGCCGACGCGGCGGCTACTGCTTCGAGCAGAACCGGCTGTTCGCGACCGCGCTGCAGGCGATCGGCTTTCAGGTCGATGCCCTGATCGCCCGGGTGCGGTTCCGCCTCACGCAGGTCTTGCCGCGCACCCACATGCTGCTGCTGGTCGGCCTTGACGGCGAGCGCTGGCTGGCCGATGTCGGCTTCGGCGCCGACGGGTTGCTGCTGCCGGTGGCGCTCGAGTCGGGCCTGTCGAGCCACCAGTTCGCGTGGTGGTTCCGCGCTATCGAACGCGACGGCCTGTGGGTTTTGCAGTCAGCGCGAGCAGGCGTCTGGGAAGACGTCTACGCCTTCACGCTCGAGCCGCAACTGGCGGTCGACTTCGAGGTCGCCAACCACTACACCTCGACCCACCCCGACTCGCGCTTCACGCAGTTGCTGGTGGCGCAGCGCGTGGCGCCGCAAGTCAAGGTCACGCTGCGCAACCGGGAGCTGACGCACGACACGGGCACTGATGTGATGAGCCGAACATTGGCCAGCGACGCCGAGATCGTGCAGGTGCTGGCCGAGGCCTTCGGCCTTGTGTTCGCGCCCGGCACGCGCTTCACATTTCTCGGGCTGGGTGCGGCGTAGCGATCGAAGGCGCCGCTTCAGCGCACCGGCACAACCTGCGGCGCGCCGGGCATCACCGGCAGCGTCTTGGCGGCCAGCTTGGCTTCCCACTCCTCTTGCAGCGCCTTGTCGGTCTTGTAGTGCGGAACGCGGAACACCAGCCGCTTGACGCGTTGCACGATGGCATTCGAGCCCGCGACCTCGTCGTTCCAGTACTGGTGCGCGCGCTGCAGGTTCAGCTCGGTGTCGATCTCGAACTGATCGCGCGAAGTCTGCCCGCCGAACACGTAGAGCTTGCCGCGGTAGATGCGCCAGGTGTTCGGCCCGCCACCGGCGCCCCAGGGCACGGCGTAGTTGATGCCGTTGGAGCAGAAGCCGCCGAACTGCGGCATGTACTTGTCGGGCTCCTTCAAGAACGCGGCCTTGTTGGCTTCGCTGGCAAAGCGCCAGGTCACGCCCAGGTGTTCGGCCTTGATGGCCGGGTCGCCCTTGACGGCGTCGTTCTGCGTGAAGTAGGCCACGGCGTCGTAGCCGAGCAGCATCAGCTTCGCGTCGGCGCCTTCACTCAGGGTTCGGAACGGGCCGGCGTTCGGTGAAGGCGTGGCCTTCGCCTGCGCGCTCTGGCCCAGCAAGGCGAGCGAGAGCGCGAGCAGCGCGAGAACGGCGCGTAGGGGTGAGGCAATCGGGCTTCGGCGGCTTGTCATGGGGGCTCCGTTGGCTTGAGGCCGGAGTGTGACCGAAGCCAGGCCGCTCGGTTCCCGGTGGCTGCCGGTAAAGTCGATCCACAAAATCCGGAGGCATTCGATGCCGCACGCTGAATCCGAGCCGATCGTGGGTCTGAGTGCTTGTGCGCTGAGCGGGCAACTGCACGCCCGACGGCTGAGCTGCCGGGAGGTGATGGCAGCCTACCTGGATCGCATCGATGCCTTGAACCCAGGCCACAACGCCATCGTCAGCCTGCAGCCGCGCCACACGCTGCTGGCCCAGGCCGATGCCCGCGACGAACAACTCGGCCGCGGCGAAAGCATGGGCTGGATGCACGGCTTCCCAATGGCGATCAAGGACATGGCGGCGACCGCCGGCATCCGCAGCACCAGCGGTTCGCCACTGCTGGCCGACCATTTGCCGAGCGAAGACGGGATCATGGTGGCGCGCATGAAGGCGGCTGGCGGGATCGTGATCGGCAAGACCAACACGCCCGAGTTCGGCCTCGGCTCGCACACCTACAACACGGTCTTCGGCGTGACGCGAAACGCCTTCGATCCGAGCAAAAGCGCGGGGGGCTCCAGCGGCGGCGCGGCGGTCAGCCTCGCGCTGCAACTGCAGCCGGTGGCCGACGGCAGCGACTCGATGGGGTCGCTGCGCAACCCGGCCGCATTCAACAACGTGTTCGGCTTCCGGCCCAGCCCCGGCCGCGTGCCGCATGGCCCGGTGGGCGACCAGTTCGTCAGCCAGTTCGGTACCGAAGGGCCGATGGGCCGCAGCGTGGCCGACGTGGCGATGCTGCTTTCGGTGCAGGCTGGCTATGACGCCCGCGCGCCGCTGTCCATTGCCGAGAGCGGCGAAGCCTTTGCACGGCCGCTCGCGTCAGCGGTGCAGGGCCTGCGCATCGGCTGGCTCGGCGATCTGCGCGGCTACCTTGCCATCGAGCCGGGCATTCTCGATCTCTGCGAGGCCAGGCTGCAACGGCTGGCCGCACTCGGTGGCATCGTCGAGCCGGCCGCGCTCGGCTACCCGCCGGAGAAGGCCTGGCAGACCTGGCTCACCTGGCGCCACTGGCTCGTCGCCGGCCGGGTTGCGCCGTACTTCGCCGACCCGGCGCAGCGCGAGCGCCTGAAGCCCGAGGCGCGCTGGGAGGCCGAGCAGGGCGCCCGTTTGTCTGCTGCCGACATCTTTGCCGCCAGCCTCGATCGCACGGCGTTCCACCGGCACCTGTTGTCGCTGTTCGAGCACTACGATTTTCTTGCCCTGCCGACGGCACAGGTGTGGCCCTTCGACACCGAGTGGGATTGGCCGAAGGCAATCGACGGCCGGGCGATGGACACCTACCACCGCTGGATGGAAGTGGTGATCTATGCCACGCTCGGTGGCCTGCCGGCAATCAGCGTGCCGGTGGGGTTCGGTGCGGCCGGGCTGCCGATGGGGATGCAATTGATCGGCAGGCCGCAGGCCGATCTGGCGCTGTTGCGGCTGGCGTATGCCTACGAGAACGGCTAGCAAAAAATGAACACATTGCACAAGCTGACCACGGGTTTGATCGCGGCCTTCGCGCTCGGCGCCGGCCACGCCGCCGAGCGCAGCATCGACAGGCAGGTCGATGTCACCGCGTCGCTCGACCAGGCCTGGGACGCCTGGACCACGCGCGAAGGCATCACCAGCTTCTTCGCTCCCGACGCGAAGATCGAGCCCCGCGTCGGCGGTGCGTTCCAGGTCTACATGGACCCGCTGGCCGAGCCCGGCATGAAGGGCGCCGACGAGATGCGCTTCATGGCCGTGCAGCCGAAGAAGATGATCTCGTTCGACTGGAACGCGCCACCACACCTGGCCGAGGCGCGCCAGCAGCGCACGTTCGTGGTGGTGCGTTTCGAGCCGCTGGGCGACAAGCTGACGCGCGTCTCGCTGCACCACACCGGCTGGGGCGACGGCGGCGAATGGGACGCCAACTATGCCTACTTCGAGCGTGCATGGCCCGCGGTGCTGGGCAACATGAAGAAGCGCTTCGACGGCAGCCCGCAGGACTGGACGCAGTGGATGGACCAGCTGCGCAAGATGCACGCGGCCGATCCGGCGAAGAAGTAGCGCGCCGTCGTCTGGGCGGGCCGAGCGCCGGGCCGCTCCCAAGCCGGCCCGCATCCCCTTTGGGGGATCGGCCGATGTATTCGTCGGCCGAGGGGCACCATTCGCTCAGTCGTCGTCCTTCGCCTGGTACTGCCCGACGAGTTGCAACTGCACGCTCGGCGGCACGGCCTGGTAGTGGCTGAGCGCCAGCGTGTAGCGGCCCTGGCCGCTGGTCATCGCGTTCAGCCGCGACTGGTAGCCGTTCAGCTCCGACTGCGGCGCCTGCCCGAGCACGGTGAGTGATCCCGCCTGCGCCGTGCGCGTGCCGCTGACCAGGCCGCGCTTGGCCGACAGGTCGCCGGTGATGTCGCCGATCGTTGCTTCGGGCGCGGTGATCTCGACGTTGGCGATCGGCTCGAGCACGATCGGCCCGGCCTTCTTCACCGCGTCGATGAAGGCCTTGCGGCCGGCGGTGGCAAACGCGATCTCCTTGCTGTCGACGCTGTGGTGCTTGCCGTCGTAGACGACGACGCGCACGTCCTTCACCGGGTAGCCGGCGATCACGCCAGTCTCCAGCACCTGGCGCACGCCCTTCTCGACCGCCGGGATGAACTGGCCCGGAATCGTCCCGCCCTTGACGTGATCGACGAACTCGAAGCCCGCGCCACGCGGCAAGGGCTCGATGCGCAGGAACACCTCGCCGAACTGGCCGGCGCCGCCGGTCTGCTTCTTGTGCCGGTGGTGGCCCTCGGCGGCGGCCGTCACGGTCTCGCGGTAAGCGATGCGCGGCGGGCGGGTATGGACCTCGCACTTGTACACATCGGTCAGCCGCTCGAGCAGCATCCGCAGGTGCAGTTCGCCCAAACCATAGATCACGGTCTCGTTGGTAACGACCACATGCTCGACTTTCAGGCACGGGTCTTCATCGACGAGCTTTTGCACGATGTCCCACAGCCGCTGCTCGTCGCCGCGGCGCTTGGGCTCGATCGCCAGGCCATGCACTGGTACGGGGAAGTCGAGCGGCTTCAGGTGCAGGTGGTCGTCTTCGGCCGCGTCGTGCAGTACCGCGTCGAAGTGCATCTCATCGACCTTGGCGACGGCGCAGATGTCGCCCGGAAAAGCCCGGCTCACCTCCACATGTTCCTTGCCTTGCAGCATGAACAGGTGGCCGACCTTGAACGGCCGCCGGCCGTCGCCGATGTAGAGTTGGCTGTCGCGCGTCAATGTGCCCTGGTGGATGCGGAACACGCCCATCTTGCCGACGTAAGGGTCCTGCGTGACCTTGAACACATGGGCGATCACATGCAGCGCCGGGTCGGGCAATGCGGCGAGTGGCTTGGCCTCGGCGCCTTCGCCCTTCAGGAACTGCGGCGGGTTGGCCTCGCTCGGGTTCGGTAGCAGCTTGACGATCACGTCGAGCAACTCCGCCACGCCGGCGCCGTTGCGCGCCGAGACGAAGCAGATCGGGATCAAATGCCCTTCGCGCAGAGCCTGCTCCAGCGGCGCGTGCAGCTCGGCCGGATCGACATCGCCCTCGTCGAGGTAGCGCTCGACGAAGCCCGGGTCCACTTCCACCACCTGCTCCACCAGCGCCCGGTGCGCCTGCGCGACGGACGAGAAGTCAACCTTGTCGTTCGCATCGCCAGGGTTGAAGAAGCAATCGACGACGCGCTCGCCGCGATCGGCCGGCAGGTTCAGCGGCAGGCACTCCTTGCCGAACGCGGCCTGGATCTGCGCCACCAGCGCGGCCAGGTCGACGCCCTGCGCATCGATCTTGTTGACGACGATCAGCCGGCAGCGCTCGCGCTCGGCGGCATAGCTCATCATCCGCTCGGCCATCATCTCGACGCCGCTGGCCGCGGCGATCACGATCACCGCCGTTTCCACCGCTTCCAGCGCGGGCAGCGACTGGCCCAGGAAATCCGGCGTGCCCGGGGTGTCGATCAGGTGGATGCGCGTCTCGGCATGGTGCATGTGCAACAGCGCCGTGTTCAGCGAATGCTGGGCCCGACGCTCCAGCGGGTCGAAGTCGCTGACGGTCGAGCCGCGGTCCAGGCTTCCGACGGCGCCGATGGCGCCGGCCCGGCACAACAAGGCCTCGGCGAGGCTCGTCTTTCCGGCGGCAGCAGGGCCCACCAGGGCCAGGGTGCGGATGCTGCTGCTGCCGTTGGGCAATGGGCTCGGCATGGGGGCTCCTTCGCGGTCGTTTCGGTACGGACAGGTTGCCGGCCAGCCTAAGTGAAGCGCCGCCTGCGCACAAGCGGGCAACAGCGGGGGCAACAGCGGGCCGGCCGGCCGCTACGTCAGGCGCCACAGCCCTATCCTCGCCGGATGACCGACGCCGTTCCCCGCCGCGTGCTGCCGCTGATCGTGCTGGCGCAGTTTGCCTGCACCTCGCCGTGGTTCGCCGTCAATGCCGTGATGCCCGACTTGCAGCGCGAGTTCGGCTGGCCCGCCAGCGCGGTGGGCACGTTGACTTCGGCGGTGCAGGCCGGCTTCATCGCCGGCACGCTGCTGTTCGCGCTGCTCGCGGTGAGCGACCGCTTCCCGCCGCGCCGGGTGTTCCTGTGTTGTGCGCTCGCCTGTGCCGGCTGCACGCTGATGGCGCTGGCTTCGGTGCGCGAGTTCGAAGGCTTGTTGGTCTGGCGCACGCTTACCGGCTTCTTCCTCGCCGGCATCTACCCCGTCGGCATGAAGATCGCGTCGCAGTGGTACCGGCAAGGCCTGGGCGCCGCGCTCGGCTGGCTGATCGCGGCGCTGGTGCTCGGCTCGGCCAGCCCGCACCTGCTGCGCGGCCTCGGCGCCGAGTTGCCATGGACGCACGTGATGCTGGCCGTGGCCGCGCTTGCAGCCGGCGGTGGGGCGCTGTTGTTCCTGGCGCTGCCCGACGCCCCGGCGCCATCGGCCGGGCCGGCCACGCTGCACTGGGCCGCGCTGGCCGCGGTGTGGACCGACCGGCGGCTGCGCGCCTCGGTGTTGGGCTACTTTGGCCACATGTGGGAGCTGTACACGGTGTGGGTGCTGGTGCCGGCCATCCTCGCGATGCGGGTTTCGGGCGCGTTGCAGTCGTATGCCGCGTTCGCCGTGCTCGGCGCGGGCGCCATCGGTTGCGTTGGCGGCGGCCTGCTGGCACGGCGTTTCGGCAGCGCCAGAGTAGCCCAAGTGCAGCTCGTGGCGAGCGGCCTGTGCTGCGGGCTCGCGCCTTGGCTGATCGCCGCGCCGGTGCCGCTGTTCGGTCTCTGGCTCTTCGTCTGGGGCGTCACCGTGGCGGGCGACTCGCCGCAACTGTCGGCGCTCACCGCCGCCAACGCACCGCGCTCGGCGGTGGGCAGCGTGCTGACGCTGGTCAACAGCCTCGGGTTTGCGATCTCGATCGTCAGCATCCAGTGTTTCGTGACACTGGCCGAACATCGGCCCCTCTCGGCGCTGCTTCCCTGGCTCGGCCTGGGGCCCCTGTTGGGCTTGTTGGCGCTGCGCCCGCTGCTGCGCCCCGAGCCCGCTCGCTGAAGTCGCCCGCCAGCGTGCGCTTTCGCTGGCGCACCCGCTGCGCCGCGGCGTGAATTGTTCACTCGACGTGCGCGGCGCTTTCACTGGCGAGAAGGACTCACGCCGCCTTTAATGAGGGTGTGGGGTCATGCCCGACCCTGCAGTGAATATCCGGAGCCCGTCATGTTGTTCGTCAGCTCATTGCGCAGTGCCGTTGCGGCCTTCTTTTTCCTGCTGTTCTTCGCCGTGGTCGCCAGTGCCGTCTGTGTCGCGTTCGGTGCCGGTGCCAACCCCTTGCTGGCGCCCGGCGTCGGCGTGGCGCGCTTGCAGCCCGAGCCGGCGTTGCAGCAGGCCCGTGAAGACGGTGCGGCGCCCCGGCACGACCCTGCGGCTGCCGCCCTGCAAGGGGCGGGCTCGGCGTCACGCGCCCGGGCGGGTACTTGATCGCACGCTTTCAGTCGGCGCTGCAGGCGCCACCTCGCAGCCCCTCGATCCGGGCCCGATGGCCTACACTTTTCGAGATGGACGGCCAACCCGCGCAACGCCTGACCGACAAGATGCTGTCGGCGCTGGAGCGCTGCACCCAGCTGCGGCGCTACCCGAAGAACACCATCGTCGTCAGCCAGGGCGACCGGGGCGAGACGGTGTTCTTCATCCTTGAAGGCCGGGTCAAGGTCTACGTGAGCGACGACGCCGGCGACCAGGTGGTGGTCGGGACGCAGGGGCGGGGCGAGTACTTCGGCGAGCTCTCGCTCGACGACGGCTTGCGCTCCGCCTCCGTCCTGACACTGGAGCCGACCCAGCTCGCGGTGGTGCCCAAGGCGCAGTTTGGCGAGCTGGTGGCTTCCGAGCCCGAGCTGGCTGTCCAGTTGATCGGCCACCTGATTGGCCGCGTGCGCGCGCTCACAGAGCGGGTGACAGACCTGTCGCTGATGGACGTCTATGGCCGGCTGGTCAAGCTGCTGCACGACCAGTCGACCCCGCGCGCCGACGGCGCGCGCACCATGCCGCGCCTGACGCAGCAAGACCTGGCCGAACACGTGGGCGCATCGCGCGAGATGGTCAGCCGCATCTTCAAGGAGCTGGTGGCCGGCGGCTACGTTTCGATGACGGCCGACGAGATCGTGGTGCTCAAGACGCCGCCGCGTCGCTGGTAGTCGCGGGCGGCATCGGGTGAATAAGTCACTCGCCGCAGCCCCACAATTGACTCGCCAGCGTCATGCGCAGAGGGTGAAATGCAGGCACGTCCGGTTCGCTTGCGCCATTGCGGCCGCAGGTTCGAGCCAGCGGCCCAGGAGAGTGCCATGCCCCGTCTGAACCGAGCTCAAACGCCGCGGCCGCGTTTCGCGCACCCCGTACTGTCATTGGTGGTCGCGGCCGTTGCGGCCGTTGCGGCGATCGCCCAATGCGGGCTGTTGCTCGACTCGGCCGCTGCCGGGCGCGCCAGCGCAACCCCGGCGCTGAGCAGCAACCGCGCCGAGGCCGTGCCCGCCCGGAAGCAGCGTGTTGGCGCCGCGCCGACCGCGGCCGTCGCGCGCGACACGGCCCGCCCGAACTGACGCGCCTGCCGGTTTCGCGCCCTACTGAAACGCCACTTCCGCAAAGCTCCGCAGTTTGCGGCTGTGCAACTGGTCCACCCCCGCCTCGCGCAGCAGTTCGATCGCCCGCATGCCAATGCGCAGGTGCTGGTCCACCCGCTCGCGGTAGAACTGGTTGGCCATGCCGGGCAGCTTGATCTCGCCGTGCAGCGGCTTGTCGCTCACGCACAACAAGGTGCCGTAGGGCACGCGGAAGCGAAAGCCGTTCGCGGCGATGGTCGCGCTTTCCATGTCGAGCGCGATCGCGCGGCTCTGGCTGAAGCGCCGCTCGGGCCCGCGGTGCGGCAGCAGCTCCCAGTTGCGGTTGTCGGTGCTGGCCACGGTGCCGGTGCGCATCACGCGCTTCAGCTCGTAGCCGTTCAACTGGGTGATCTCGGCCACCGCCGCTTCGAGCGCCACCTGCACTTCGGCCAGCGCCGGGATCGGCACCCACAGCGGCAGGTCTTCGTCGAGCACATGGTCTTCGCGCACGTAGCCGTGAGCCAGCACGTAGTCGCCAAGCTGCTGCGTGTTGCGCAGGCCGGCACAGTGGCCGAGCATGATCCAGGCGTGCGGGCGCAGCACTGCGATGTGGTCGGTGATCGTCTTCGCGTTGGCCGGGCCGACGCCGATGTTGACCATCGTGATGCCCGAACCGTCGGGCCGCACCAGGTGGTAGGCGGGCATCTGCGGCAGGCGCGGCGGCGCGCTGCCGAGTTCGTCGCCGGGCTCGGCGGCCAGGCCGGCGCGGCGGGTGACCACGTTGCCCGGCTCGACGAACGCGGCGTATTCACCTGCCGTATCCGCCATGCAGGCGTGGCCGAGTCGGATGAATTCGTCCATGTAGAACTGGTAGTTCGTGAACAGGATGAAGTTCTGGAAGTGCTCCGGGCGGGTGCCGCTGTAGTGGCGCAGCCGGTGCAGTGAATAGTCCACCCGCGGCGCGGTGAACAGGGCCAGCGGATGCGCTTCGCCCGGGCGCGGCTCGTGGGTGCCGTTGGCGATGCCGTCGTCCATGGCGGCCAGGTCGGGCAGGTCGAAGCGGTCGCGCATCAAGAGGCGCCGCTCGGCGCTCATCGAGCCTTCGATGTGGTCGTTCTCGGCGAACGAGAAGTGCACCGGGATCGGCTGCGTGCTGGTGCCGACTTCGAGCGACACGCCGTGGTTCTTCAGCAGCAGCCGGAACTGCTCAAGGTAGTAGCCGCCGAACAGGTCGGGCCGGGTGAGGGTGGTCTCGTAGGTGCCGGGGCCGGAGACGAAGCCGTAGCTCAGGCGCGAGTCGGCGCGGGCCACGGTGTCGGTGTGCACGCGCACGAAGGGATAGCAGGCGCGCACGTGCTGCGCCAGGCGGTCGCCGCCGACGAACTGGAGCAGGGCAGCGCGCAGATGCGCGATGCTGCCGTCGTAGATGGCCCGGACCTGCGCCAGGGCCGCGTCGGGGCTGTCAAAGCGGGCGGGGGCAATGAAGTGGGGCAGGCTGGACATGGTTCTCCTTGGGTCGCCGTGGCGATTGTCGCCCTGCCCCGGCCCGGCTTCGCGCGCACTCGGCGCGGCCGGGCCAGCCCAATTCGCGGGCACACTGCGTGCACGCGCTCGCGTCGAGCGGCAAGACAGGGGCTGGCATGAAGGTGATCGTTCTGGGCAGTGGCGTGATCGGCGTGTCCTGCGCCTACCAGTTGGCCGGCGCCGGCCATGAGGTGACTGTTGTCGACCGCCAGCCCGCCGCCGGGCTGGAAACCAGCTACGGCAACGCGGGCGAAGTCTCGCCCGGCTACTCGTCGCCCTGGGCTGGGCCGGGGGTGCCGCTCAAGGCCATCAAGTGGCTGCTGATGACGCACCGGCCGCTGGTGATCCGGCCGCACCTGGATCTCGACTTCATCCGCTGGGGTTTGGCTATGCTGCGCAACTGCACCGCCGCGCGCTACGAAGTCAACAAGTCGCGCATGGTGCGGCTGGCCGAGTACAGCCGCGACTGCCTGGTCGAGTTGCGCGCGCAGACCGGCATCGCCTACGACGCGCGGATGCAGGGCACGCTGCAGCTCTTTCGCACATCCCAGCAACTCGAAGGCACGGCCGCCGACATCGCGATCCTCAAGCGCTACGGCGTGGCCCACGAGCTGCTCGACATGGACGGTTGCGTTCGCCACGAGCCGGCGCTGGCCCGCACCCGCGACAAGTTCGCCGGCGGCCTGCTGCTGCCCGGCGACGAAACCGGCGACTGCTTCAAGTTCACCCAGGCCCTGGCCACGCTCGCCGTCGCGCGCGGCGTGCAGTTTCGCTACGGCACCAAGATCAAGCGCCTGGCGCAGGCCGGCAAGCAGATCGACGGCGTCGTCACCGACAGCGGCACGTTGAAGGCCGACGCCTACCTGATGGCACTCGGCAGCCACTCGCCGCTGTACTTGAAGCCGCTCGGCATCCGCATCCCGGTCTACCCGGTCAAGGGCTACTCGATCACGGTGCCGATCACCGACGCCAGCGGCGCCCCCGAATCGACGGTGATGGACGAAACCCACAAGGTCGCCGTCACGCGCCTGGGCGACCGCATTCGTGTTGGCGGCACGGCCGAACTCGCCGGCTACACCTTGGAGCTGCACGAGGCGCGCCGGCAGACGCTTGAACACGTGGTGACCGACCTCTTCCCCGGCGGCGGCGATGTGTCGCGCGCCGAGTTCTGGTGCGGCCTGCGCCCGATGACGCCTGATGGCACGCCGGTGGTCGGCGGCACGCGCATCCCCAACCTGTACCTCGCCACCGGCCACGGCACGCTCGGCTGGACCATGGCCGCCGGCACCGGCCGGGTGATGGCCGACCTGATGTCGGGCCGAAAACCCGGCATCGACATGGCTGGGCTGACGGTGGATCGCTACCCAAACGCTTATCGCTGAGCGCGAGCGGGCGTCACCGCTTCGTGTTCAGTTCAGTCGATCAGGGTTTACTCCCTCTCCCATGAATGGGAGAGGGTCGGGGGTGAAACGGGGCTTTCGAGCCGCATGCGGCGAGCCCGCTGAACGATTCCGGCTTGCAAGCCGGGATGCGCACTGCAAGTGAGGGCCGGCGTCAAGCGCGCAGCACGAAGTCGAAGCTCGTCAACAGCGCGTCGCCGTCGCGCAGCGCCACGACCTGCAGTGACGGCGCGAAGATCCAGTCCGACCGGTTGCCGGCCTCGCCCGGAAAGTAGAGTTGCGTCGTCAGCACCGGCCCGCCCGGCGCCTGCACCCTGACATGAAGGTGGCGCGTGCGCCCCGGGTACAGGCCGGGCACCAAGGTATCGAGCCGGTAGCGGCCCGTGGCATCGCTGAACTGGTGGCCGCGCAAGCGCATGCCGGTGTTGTCGTAGTCGCCGCTGGCATCGGCCTGCCAGAAGTCGAGCAGCACGCCCGGCACGGGCTGGCAGCGGCTGTCGAGCACCCGGCCACCGAGCGCCAGCCGCGTTGCGGCGAGCCAGGCTTGAAATACGGGCCCTCGGTCTGGCGTGCCGTGGCCGCTGCTGGCGCGCCGCAGGCCGGCGTGGGGGGAAGGTCGCGCGCCAAGGCAGGTGTCAGCCACCCGCTGACCAACGGCGTGACGACCGTTGCGCCGGCCATGCCGCGCAGCACGCGTCGGCGTGTCGCAGGATCGAACATGTGCTAGCCGCGTACCTCAGTGCGAGTTACTGGATCTGGCGAGCTTGCGTGATCACCACGTTCGGGTTCGGCACGCACTCAGAGAACCCGGCCAGCGGAGCGCACGGCGCGCCGACGATGGTCGACGCCACTGCTGTGCCCATGGTGACAGCGCCAAACACCGCAAACCCGAGGCCGCCACCAGAAGTACCGCCGATGTCGAGCAGCGGGCGGTTGTCGACCAAGTTGATAAAGAATTGCGAGGTCGCCGAGTCGGGCGCGTCGGTGCGCGCCATCGCGACCGTCCACTGGACGTTGCTCAGCCCGGCTTCGAGCGGAATCGCCGCGGCGAGCGGCGTCTTGACGACCGGCGCAATGCCCGGCGCTATCGGCAGGTAGCCGCCGCCCTGGATCACGAAGCCGGCGACGACGCGGTGGAAAACCGTGCCTGCGTAGAAGCCGCTGTTGACGTAGGCGAGGAAGTTGTCCACCGTCTTCGGCGCCTCGTCAGGTGCCAGAGTGATATTCATTTCGCCGTTGACCGCTAAATCATTCTCGACCGTCAGCCTCACCACCGGTACGGGCACTGTGAAATCAGCGGTGAATAGCGAAACGCCGTCGCTCGCCCGCGCAACGTTCACTTGGCGCGCGCCCACCTTCGACACCGTGCAAAGGTAGTAGGCCACCGAAGCCGTACTGACGTAAGGCGCGGTGGTGCTGAGCACCGGCCCCGCCTTGCACGCGGGCGAGGTGATTGACAACCCGCCATTGACGTTCTCGCCGTTCACGGTGATCAGCAACGGCCGGCTGTACATCACCGCTTGCATGTTGGCGCCGGTGGCCGTGGCCGACGACACAGTGGGCGCACCGGCCGGGGAATCGCCGCCGCCACCGCAGGCGGCGAGCAGGATCGAAACCACAAGGGCTGGCGCGCGGAACAAGGCGGTTCGGAAGTCGGCAGAAATAGGGTGGTGCGTGTTCATGGGGATTCGATTCGCGAAGAAGGTGGGGCGTTTTGTGCGCAGGCCGTGGTGAGCAGTGCACGAGTGGGCGCATGGTAATGCACCGTAAATGGCGCCCGGCGCGACCGAATGGCTGAGTCTCGACCCGGCGCGGAAGTTCCCTCGCTGCCACGGCGGCCGCGTCATTCCCAGTCGCCATCGCGGTGCCTACACTTGCGCCATGCTGCACAGCCCCGCACCCACCGCCGCCGAGCCCGGCCGTGCCGCGGCCAGCGCCGCACCCACCGTCCGCCACCTGCGCCAGGCCCTGCTCTGGCCGCTGCGCCTGATGCCGGTGCGCGCCGAAGGCGGCGCGATCCACCGCAAGCCGTGGCAACTGCTGCGTGACCTGGGCGAGGCCTCGCCGTGGCGCGAGCTGGTGGACGAATACACCGGCGACGCCGAAAGCTTTCACGAGCGCCACTACAACGAGTTCGTGACCTTCCTGCCTTACGTGCAGCGTTTCCTTTACGGCGAGGGCCGCGCGCGGCGCGGCGCGGCCGACGGCGGCTCGGGCTCGCCGATGCGCGTCTTCCGCCGCCATGATGTGGCCGCCGTGCGCGTGCTGCCGCGGCCGGGCGACGCGCCGGTCACGCTCACCGTCAAGCACGTCGATCTGTACTTCTTCTTCGATGTCGACGTGGTGCTGCTCAACGTCGAACTCTTCACCGACGACCTGCCGCTGCCACTGGCCAAGGAGTTGCTGTACCGCTTCGGCCGTGCCTACCCGGCCGGCTGGGACGCGCACGGCCAAGCTTTGCACTGCATGGCCAGCGTCGAGTGGCTGGGCGCTGACGGCGCGGTGCTGGCGTGCTCCGACTGGAACGAGCGCGAAGCCTTCCTGGCCCATGTCAGCGAGCACCGCGCGCCACGCATCGCCGCCCATTGGGCCTTCATGCTCGAACCGCTGGTGCCTGACCATTCCGATCGCGACGGCGCGCTGCGCTACCGGCAGATCGAGTACTACCGGATGCCGGTGATGGCCTACCTCGCGCTCGACGACCCGCGCGCCGTGACGCGGCAGGATTTCATCCACCTCGGCCTCATCACCGGCAGCGACGAAGGCGAAGGCGTGGGCGCCTTGCCCCAGGGTGAGCAGCACCTGTCGGACTTCGAGCAACGCTACTGCTACGACCGCTTCTGGGCCGCTGCCGGCGCGGCACCGAACACGCGCTACCTGTGCAGTGGGCATTCGCTGGTGGTGGTGGGCGCCGCGGGGTCGGAGTTCTATGCCTGCCGCTACCGCGGCGTGCTGGCGCAGTTCCGCCACCAGCACTTTTTGCTGTTCCTGATCGCGCACTTGCAGAAGGCCTCTCTGCTGATGTTTTCCGACCGGCTGGTCGAAGCGCTGAAGCAGCTCGACACCGCCGACCCCGACAGCGTGAAGCGCTTCAAGCGCGCCATCCGCGCCAGCTTCGAGGGTTTTCTGCGCTTCACCCACCGCTACTGGTTCCACGAGATCTCCGAGCAGGCGCAGGTGCGGGCGCTGTTTCGCATGTGCGCCGGCCACCTCGGGCTCGACCCGCTGTACATCGAAGTGAAAGAGCGCATCGCCGACATGAACAGCTATCTCGACGCCGACAGCCTGCGCCGCCAGGCCAACACCGTGGTCCGGCTGACGGTGGTGACGATCTTCGGCTTGATCGGCACCATCACCACCGGGTTTCTCGGCATGAACCTGCTCGCCGAGGCCGACGCGCCGGTGGCCTACCGGGTGATGGTCTTCGTCGGTGTGTTCGTGATGACCGCGGCGCTGACGGTCTACACAATGTCCAAGTCGAAGCGCCTGTCGGACTTTCTGGATGCCTTGTCGGAGGAACGGCTTTCGGTGTGGGACAAGGCCAGGGCCTTCGCCGCGGTGTGGCGGCGCGGCTGATGCGCCGGCCGCGCAGCGTCGCGCGACATGCCAGACTCGAACTTGAATTCTCCGCTTTGCACTCGATGCCATGAACCCTGCCACCGCCGCCCTCACGTCGCCCCCACGCCCGCCTCCGGGCACGCCGCGCGCCGCCGCCTCGCTGGTGGTTGTGCGCGACGCCGCTGCAGGCATCGAAGTGCTGCTGCTGCGCCGCGCCGAACGTGGCGATCTGAACAGCGGCGCCTGGGTCTTTCCGGGCGGCCTGCTGGATCCGGGCGATAGCGACTGCGAAGCCTGGAGCAACGGGCTCGACGACGCCACCGCCAGCGCCCGCCTCGGCTTGGCGCAGGGCGGGCTTGCCTACTGGGTGGCCGCGGTGCGCGAATGCTTCGAGGAAGCCGGGCTGCTGCTCGCACTCGGCGTCGGCGGCGCGATGCTGAGCGAGCATGAAGACGCCGCGGCGAGTGCCGAAATCGCCGGCTGGCGCGGCCCGCTGCACCGCGGCGAACGCCAGCTTGCCGACCTGTGCGAGCAGCACGGCCTGAAGCTCGCGCTGGACCGCCTCGTCTACTTCAGCCACTGGCTCACGCCGCCAGGGCGCGCCAAGCGCTTCGACACCCGCTTCTTCATCGCCGAAGCGCCTGCCGCACAAATTGCGACCCACGACGACACCGAGATGGTCGAACAGCAATGGCTGCGCCCTGCCGACGCGCTGGCCCGGGCCGCCGCACTCAAGCTGATGACGCCGACGCTGAAGACGATCGAGCTGCTGGCGCGTTTCGATTCGGTGCAAGCCCTGCTCGCCTGGGCCCGCACGCCGCGCGAGATCGGCCTCGTGATGCCG
>JANOVJ010000253.1:0-1709 GCA_031417295.1 bacterium
AACGGCCTTGTCGATGCCGCGCTTCAGGTCCATCGGGTTCATGCCCGCGGCCACGTACTTCATGCCTTCGCGAACGATGGCCTGCGCCAGCACGGTGGCCGTGGTGGTGCCGTCACCGGCGATGTCCGAGGTCTTGGAAGCAACTTCCTTGACCATCTGCGCGCCCATGTTCTGGAGCTTGTCCTTCAGCTCGATTTCCTTGGCCACGGACACACCGTCCTTGGTCACGGTCGGGGCGCCGTACGAGCGCTCGAGCACCACGTTGCGGCCCTTCGGGCCCAGGGTCACCTTGACGGCGTTGGCCAGGATGTTCACACCCTCGACCATGCGTGCGCGGGCTTCGCCGCCGAAAACTACGTCTTTTGCTGCCATGTTGATTTCTCCGAATTTCGAGTTCTGGGGGGCTTACTTCTCGACCACGGCGAAGAGGTCTTCTTCGCGCATCACGAGCAGTTCGTCGCCATCGACCTTGACGGTCTGGCCGCTGTACTTGCCGAACAGCACGCGGTCGCCGACCTTGATGTTCAAGACGATGAAGTCACCGTTCTTCTCGCTGCGCTTGCCCGGGCCCACGGCCAACACTTCACCCTGATCGGGCTTCTCGGCGGCGTTGTCGGGGATGACGATGCCCGAGGCGGTCTTGGTTTCCTGTTCGAGGCGCTTGACGATCACGCGATCGTGCAAAGGACGAAGTTTCATGGGATCTCCTTCAGTTCTGACAACGAGCTTGGGGTGGGGGTCGGGCGAATGCCAGCACGGAGCGGCTTTCGGCCCGGAACGGCGCCGAGACGCCGCGGTTTCTTGTCAGCACTCAAGCTGCGCGAGTGCTAGCAACGAAGATTATAGGGTCGCCGCGCGGGCTTTCAAGAGCCCATCTCAGTCGAACGCAGTGAGCTTGGGGCTGTCAATTCTTCAGCCGCCGGCCCGCTTCACCGTCCAGCCTTGCTTGAGCAGGGTTTCCACGACGGCGTCGCGGTGATCGCCCTGGAGTTCGACCGCGCCGTCCTTCACCGTGCCGCCGGTGCCGCAGCCGGCCTTGAGCCGCTTGCCGAGTTCGGCCAAGGCCGCCGGCTCGAGCGCCAGGCCCCGGATCACGGTCACGCCCTTGCCGGCGCGGCCCTGGGTTTCGCGCGAGACCCGCACGATGCCGTCCGCCGATCCGGCGGCCTTCGGCCGACCGCAAGCGCAATCGGCCACTGGCTTGCGGCAGGCCGGGCACATCCGGCCGCCGTCGGTGGAATAGACCAAACCGCCTTGCGCCTTGCTGCTCTTCATGGTGCCTCCGGTCGCGATGGTAGGGTGCGCGGCCGCGCTGAGTTCGCGCCGGTAGGATCGGTGGCGCCGCCGTGGCGTACAGGAGGCTTTTCATGAGTCTGGCGAGCGACGCCACGGGCGCAACCCGCAAAGCGGGCCGGTGGGCCATAGCGCTCGCCGGTGCGGTGTCGCTGGCGGTCGCGATGGGCATCGGACGCTTCGCATTCACCCCCTTGCTGCCGATGATGCTCGACGACGGCGTGATCGACCTGGCGGCGGCGAGCTGGCTCGCCAGTGCCAACTACCTGGGCTACCTGGTCGGCGCCTTGCTGTGCACGCTTCAGCCCCGGGTCTGGGCCCGGGCCAAGGGCTTGCCGCCACTGAACCCGCCGTGGCTGGTGCGCTCCGGCCTCTGTGCCACTGTGGTGCTGACAGCCGCGATGGCATTGCCCTCG
>JANOVJ010000254.1:0-8461 GCA_031417295.1 bacterium
GCTGCCCCTCCCGAGCGGAGGTAGGCCGCCCCCTTTTGTGCGGCCCGGCGGCGGTCTAGTGGGAGGGCAAGCCGAATCACGCCGGCCGCGCCCCAGCGCCAGCCCATCGTCGCCCTACGTCGCCGTCGGCATCGTGAACTCCGCGCCCTTGGCCGTGCTCTCCGGCCAGCGCTGCATCACCGATTTCTGCTTGGTATAGAAGCGCACGCCCTCTTCGCCGTAGGCGTGCATGTCGCCGAACAGTGAGCGCTTCCAGCCGCCGAAGCCGTGCCAGGCCATCGGCACCGGAATCGGCACGTTGATGCCGACCATGCCGACCTGAATCCGCCGCGCGAATTCGCGCGCCACGTTGCCGTCGCGGGTGTAGCAGGCCACGCCGTTGCCGTACTCATGGTCGTTGACGAGTTGCACCGCGGCGGCGAGGTCGGGCACGCGCACGCACGAGAGCACCGGGCCGAAGATCTCTTCCTTGTAGACGCGCATCGAAGGCGTCACGTGGTCGAGCAGCGTGCCGCCGGTGAAGAAGCCTTGCTCGTGGCCGGCCACCTTCAGGCCGCGGCCATCGACGACGAGCTTCGCGCCTTCGCCGACGCCGATGCCGATGTAGCCCTCGATGCGATCGAGCGCCTGCTGCGTGATGACCGGCCCCATTTCGGCGTCGAGCTCCATGCCGTTCTTGATTTTCAGCGCCCGCGCGCGCGCGGCGACCAGCGGCACCACCTTGTCGGCCACGTCGCCCACCAGCACCGCGACGCTGATCGCCATGCAGCGCTCGCCGGCCGAGCCATAGGCGGCGCCGATCAGCGCATCCACCGTCTGCTCGATGTCGGCGTCGGGCATCACAACCATGTGGTTCTTCGCCCCGCCGAGCGCCTGCACGCGCTTGCCGTGGTGGGCGCCAGTTTCGTAGATGTACTGCGCGATCGGCGTCGAGCCGACGAAGGACAGCGCCTTCACGTCGGGATGCGTCAGCAGCGCATCGACCGCCACCTTGTCGCCCTGCACGACGTTGAACACGCCGTCGGGCAGGCCGGCTTGCTTCAGCAGCGCGGCCATGAAGAGCGAAGGCGACGGGTCGCGCTCACTCGGCTTCAGGATGAAGCTGTTTCCGCAGGCGATCGCGACCGGGAACATCCACATCGGGACCATGCACGGAAAGTTGAACGGCGTGATGCCGGCCACCACGCCGAGCGGCTGGCGCAGCGTCCAGTTGTCGATGCCGGTGCTGACCTGGTCGGTGAAGTCGCCCTTCAACAACTGCGGAATGCCGCAGGCGAACTCGACGATGTCGATCCCGCGCGTCACTTCACCCTGCGCGTCGGTGAAGACCTTGCCGTGCTCGGCGGTGATCATCGCGGCCAGCGTGTCGCGGTGTTCGTTGAGCAACGCAAGGAAGGCGTTCAGCACCCGCGCGCGGCGGATCGGCGGGGTGTCGGCCCAGGCCGGGAAGGCGGCCTTCGCAGAAGCCACGGCGGCGTTGACTTCATCGACGGACGCCAGCACGACCTCACGCGCCACGGCACCGGTGGCGGGATTGTAGACGGCCTGGCGACGCCCGCTGGCGCTGGCGACAACGCGCCCGTTGATGTAGTGGCCGATCTCGGCGGTGGCGGTGAAGGCTTGCGGTGCGCCCATGGCGGTCTCCCTTGGATGAAGACCCGAAGCATAGGCCGACTCGCGGCCCGGCCCGCCGCGGGCTCAGACGCTGGCGCTGGGCCGCGCGGCGATGCGGTCGCGCCAGGCCTGCAGGTGCGGCATGCCTTCGTCGCCCGGGCGGAACTTCATCAGCCCGCGCGCGAACTCGATCGCGCAGAAGGCGGTGATGTCGGCGATCGTGAAGCGCTCGCCGGCAACGAAGGGCTGCTGCGCCAGTTCGGCGTCGAGCCAGCGCGCCACCTCGCGCGCCTTTTCGCCCTGCGAGCGGCCGAACTCGGGGAATTGCGGCTGTTCCAGCGGCGCCAACCCTGGGTGGGTGTGGCGGATGGCGAGCGCAAAACCGAACATGAAATACAGCTCGACGCGGCGGTCGGCCATCTCGATGAAGGCGCGTTCCTCAAAGCCCGTGCCCATCAGGTTGGGCTGCGGCGAGAGCCCTTCGAGGTAGGTACAGATCGCGCGCGACTCGCTCAGCACGCGGCCATCGTCGAGTTCGAGCGCAGGCACCTTGGCCAGCGCGCTCTTGCTGCGGAAGGCCTCGCCGCGGTGTTCACCAGCATTGAGATCGACAGCCATTTGCTCGATCCCCGTGATCCCTTTCTCGGCGATGAACATCTGCACCCGGCGCGGGTTCGGCGCGCGCGACGCGATGTAGAGCTTCATACGCCCGCCGCCTTCGATTGGCCCATCTCGACGATGGTGCGCGCGCTTTCGGCAAACGCCTTGACCTTGTCATCTTCGCCTTCGGTCTGGCCGAGGTCGACCTGCGACGGCGGCATCAGGATGCCCCGCTGCACCGCAGGCCGGGCGCGGATCGCGTCGCGCCAGCGCTTCAGGTGTGGCAGGTCGTCGATCTCTACGCCCGACCAGCGGTGGGTGCGCACCCAGGCCCAGTTGGCGATGTCGGCGATCGAGTAGTCGCCGGCCAGGAATTCGTGATCCTTGAGTTGCCCGTCGAGCACGCGGAACAGGCGCCGGCACTCGCCCTGGTAGCGGTCGATCGCGGGCTGGATCTTCTCGGGGAAGTAGCGGAAGAACACGTTGGCCTGGCCCATCATCGGGCCGATGCCGCCCATCTGGAACATCAGCCACTGCATCACGCGCGAGCGGCCGCGCACATCGGTGGGCATCAGGCGGCCGGTCTTCTCGGCCAGGTAGACGAGGATCGCGCCCGACTCGAAGACCGCGAAGTCGTCGAACGCGCGATCGACGATGGCCGGGATGCGCCCGTTCGGGCTGATCGCCAGGAACGCCGGCTGCTTCTGGTCGCCAGCGGACAGCGAGAGCGCATGCACCGTGTACGGCAGCGCCAGCTCTTCGAGCGCGATCGAGACCTTGTGGCCGTTCGGGGTGGCTGCGGTATAGAGATCGATCATGGGCGGGCTCGGACGGTGGTGTGGACGGGTGTCGGTCATTTGAACAGCTCGAGCGCCATCCGGCGCACCGACGCCTTAAACGCCGCCCAGCCTGCGTCGCTCTGGATGTCGATGCCGCCGAAGATGCGGATGCGGCGGCTGCGCAGCAGGAGGAACTGCACACCCGAGATCAGCAGGATCGTCAGGCCTTGCAGCTCCGGGCGCCGCGCGAACCCGGGCCCGCCGAGCAGGCGCGCGGCCTGTTCGCCCCAGGCCTCGCGCTCGGCCGCCAAGATGGCGGTGAGCGCGTTGCGCTCCCGCACCTCGGCGGCCCGGATTTACAGCGTCAGCGGGCGGGCGCGCAGGCCGTCGATGAAGTGCTCCATGAACCGCGCATAGCGCTCAGCCACCGGCAGGGCCAGGAATGCGGCGGCATCGTCGCCGAGGAGTTCGTCGATGCCGGGCCAGAAGCGGCCGCTCTGGCCCCAGGTCTTGAGCAGTTCGGGCAGGCCGCCGAAGTAGCGGTAGATCAGCACCTTGTCGACCCCGGCCTGCTTGGCCACGGCGTTGACGCCGATGCCGCGGAAGCCGTCGCGCGCCAGCACCTCGCCTACCGCGGCGAGGATGCGGGCCTCGGTCGCGGCGCGGTCACGCGGCGGGCGCAACGCGACCGCGCGCCGGGGCCGCTTGGGCGCGGCGGTGGCGGGTGCGGTCGGCATGGCTCGATTCTCGCCCTGCCGACGCATCGTGCCTGCGGCACAGGGCGCCGAGCGCCGGGTCAGGCGATGACGATCGCGGCCACCCCGCGCCGCGGCGTGTGCTGCGTGTCGGCGCAGTAGCCGATGCGGCTGAACATCTGCACCGTCTCGGCGCTCGCCGCCTTGCCGACGGTCAGTTGGTGAAGCTGCTCGTAGTACGGCCTCATCTGCACGAACTCCTGCGGCGCCTGGCTCATCGGGTGCATCTGCAGACCGAGTTCGGTCGCCTTGAGCTGCTGCCGCACATACGCCCGGCCGGCGGTCACTTCGGCGCTGCGGGTGCGCTGGGCCGCTGCATTGGCAGCGGTGTCGGTGCTGAGCCAGACGAAGCCCATCGCCGTGACGCTGTGTCCGTCGAAGCGCGCCATCATGGTCTTGAACGCCGTGCTGCCTTCGGCAGGCGGCGTCTGGCGGTCGAACAGGCCAACCGCATCCAGCGCACGCACCATCGGCGCGTTCAGGCTGATGCCGTCGCGATGTTGCGCGATCTCACCCGGCCCGACGCGCGTCAGACGCACACTTTCCATCACCGTGTTCGGCGTCAGCAGCTCGACCTTGGCCGATTCCCTGCACAGCGTGCGCAGCGGGTCGAGCCGGGCCGCGTCCACCGTGCCGCCCATGCGCAGGCCATAGGTGCGGTCGGCGGGGTCGGCGGGCAGCACGCTGGCCAGCGCCTGCAGCGTGGCCGGCGTGACCGGGCGGGTCGTGTCGTAGTCTTCCTTGGCGGTGTGGCGGCGCAGGATCTGCGCGAACAGCGGGTCTTTCGCCGGTGCCGGCGCGCCCGGCGTCCAGCTCACGCGCGCCACCGGCCGCGCGTCCACCGCCCGCGGCGCGAAATCGCCCTGCGGAAAGAGTTGCACCTGCGGCTCGACGCCGCGCTCCTTCAGCGCGATCACCAGCAACTCCAGAAACGTGCCCTGGCTGACCACGATCTGGCGGAACCACGGGTCGGTTTCGGGCAGCATGCGCTCGCGGTCGACGAACAGCGTGATCGCATTCGGCTCCCGCAGATCGACCAGCCACGGCTGCCGGTTGTGCGAGTTCGGCGCCAGGATGGCGTAGCCAAGGGCCCAGCGGCGCACGTCGTCGGTCGCCTCCGGCCCGGCCCAGGGCGCGACTGCGACCTTGGGGTAGTCGCCCGAGCAGCCCGCGAGCGAGCCCCCGGCCATCGCCACCGCACCGCCGCCGACGAGGCGGATGAAACTTCTGCGATCCATGATTCAGTCCTTTGTCACCATAAGGTGACTCAAGAATAGTCACCATCAGGTGACTTGTCAACAGGCCTTTCTGCTTGTCCGGCCCGAGCGACCGGCCCGCCCCGGGGTCGTAGCATCGGCGCCTGTATCATCCGAACGCCATAAATGCCGCTGAGCGCGCTGGTTCGCAGGCTCAGCACGACCACGCTTCGTGCCCGGAGACTCAAGGTGTTGAACCCGATCACTTTCCCGTTCGATTCGCGGGTCGGCGCCAAGCCGGAATCGCGTTGGTGAGCTTGCGCGCCCGGGCTTCGCGCTGGCGCCGCGCCGCGCCCTGGCTTGCCCTGTCCCTCGCGTTGCTGCCCGGCGCCGCCTCGGCATCGTTCCTCTCCGGCGAGGCGGCGGACACGGCGGCGATGTACATCGCCTGGTTCTCGGTCACGGTGGTTCCGATCGGCCTGATCTTCCTGTTCTGGAAACTTCACGTGCTGCCGGAAAAGATTGCCGAGGCCCGCCACCATCCGCAGAAGGAAGCGATCCATGTGCTGTGCCTGCTCTCGCTGGCGTTCGGCGGCTTGCTCTGGCCAATCGCGTGGCTGTGGGCCTATGTCAAGCCGGTCCACCACCGCATGGCCTACGGAACCGAGAGGCACGAAGACTATTTCCACGAGGCCGGGGAACGCTGGCAGGCGGGCAAGCTGACGGATGACGAGCTCGTCGAGTTGCGCGAAGAGCTTGATGAGATGGCGCGCCGGGCCCCGCTGCCGACCAAGCTGAAGGCCCTGCGGCAGAAGGTCGCGGCGGCACTGGACAGCGCGGTCGCGGCGCCGGAGGCCGGTGCCTGATGGACGCACTGATCCTTGGCATCTATGCCTTCTTCGTCTGGCTGATTTTCATCAAGTTCAAGTGGCTGCCGTGGACCACGCAGTCGCAGGTGATCGTGGTCATCATCCCGATCGTCGGCATGGCGGCTTTGCTGCTGACCTTGAACGTCGTCGCCCCCTCGACCAATGACGTGCGGGTCATCAAGTACGTGGTGCAGGTCGTTCCGCAGGTCAAGGGCCGGGTGATCGAGGTGCCGGTCGAGCCGAACCGGCTGGTGAAGAAGGGCGAGCTGCTCTTTCGGATCGACCCGACGCAGTACCAGAACGAGTTGAACGTCGCCAAGGCCCGGCTCGCCGCCGATGAAGCCCGCCTAGCGCAAGCCGGCGCCGGGCTGGCCGATGCGTCGGCCGGCGCGCGTGAGCTGCGCGAGCAGTTGAAGTCGGCCAGCGGCCAGGTGGCGGCATTGCGGCCGAAGCTGGAGCTGGCCCAGTTGCGGGTGCGGCAGAACCGCGAACTGGTGGCCACCGGGGCCGGCGACAAGTTCTCGCTCGAACAGGCCGAGGCCAACGTGATCGAGCTGCAGGCGCAGATCGCCACCGCTTCGGCGAACGAGGCGCAGGTGACGCAGAAGGTCTCGGCGCAGGTCAACGGCGAACAGGCGTCGGTGGCTTCGGCCAAGGCGCAGATCGCGACCGCCAAGGCGGTCGTCGATGCCAGCCGCGCCGACGTGGCGAATGCGCAGTGGAACCTCGAGCAGACCTCGGTCTACGCGCCGGCCAACGGATATGCGATCAACGTGCAGTTGCGGGCCGGCTCGTATGTCACGGCATTCCCGGTCGCGCCGGCGATGAGCTTCGTCGAGGAGACGTACCAGGTCATCGCGTTGTACGCGCAGAACGAGCTGAGCCTCGTCGAGCCGGGCAACGAGGCCGAGTTCGCGCTCGCGATGCACCCGGGGCGGATCTTCAAGGCGAGCGTCGATTCGATCGTCTGGGCGCAGGGCCAGGGGCAGGTCGCGCAGTCGGGCGCGCTGCCCAACACCGGCGCGTTTCCGCAGGTGCCGGGCCGCTTCCCGGTCAAGTTCACCGTTGCCGAGAAGGACCGCGAGGTGTTCCTCGCCGCCGGCGCGGCCGGCGAGGGCGCGATCTACACCGAGCACGGCGCGGCGATCCAGATCATGCGCAAGGTGCTGTTGCGCGTCAGCTCGATCACCAACTACCTGGTGCTGAAGCTGCATTGATGACGATGCGTTCCCAGCCTTGCATCCGTTGGGCCATCGTTGCCGCCTGCGCCGCCGCCGTGACGGGCTGCGCGATCGACAGCCCGCCTTCGGCCGCCGACCTGCGGCGTGACGCACTGCAAAACGCCGCGCTGCCCGCGAACTGGAAGGCGGCGAGCACCCAGGCGGCGCTGCAGGCGGAACCGTGGCTGGCCTCGTTCAACGACCCGGCGCTGGCGGCGCTGGTGGCCGAAGCGCTGGCCTTCAACGCCGACTTGCAGATCGCCGCGGCACGGGTCGAACAGGCGGCCGGGCAACTGCGCGCGGCCAGCGGATCGCTGCTGCCGACGGTCGGCGTGACGGGCGTGTACAGCGGCAGCGGCGGCGGCGGCGGCGGGTTGAATGCGGTGTTCCTCAACGCCTCGCTCGAACTCGACGTGTGGGGTCGCCTGCGCTATGGCGAAGCCGCGGCGCAGGCGCAATCGGCGGCCGTCGAGGCCGACTACGCCTACGCCCGCCAGTCGCTCGCGGCGATGGTGGCCAAGAGCTGGTTCGTCGCCATCGAGGCCGGGATGCAGCACGCGCTCGGCGAAGGCGCGCTGCGCTCGGCGCAGGAGCTGCTGCGCGTGGCGAAGGAGCGCTTTCGTGTCGGCGTGGGCGACGAGCAGGCTGTGGCCGAGGCCAGTGCCAACGTGGCCGGCTACCGCGACGGGCTGCGCCAGATCGACCTCACCCGCGAGCAGGCGTTGCGCGCGCTGGAGTTGCTGCTGGGGCGCTATCCGGCAGCCGAGATCGCGGTGGCGCAACGCCTGGCGCCGATGCCGGCGCCGGTGCCTATCGGCCTGCCGTCGGAACTGCTCGAACGCCGGCCCGATGTGGTCGCCGCCGAGCGCCGTGTGGCGCTCGCGTTCGCCCGCGTTGGCGAAGCCAAGGCCGCGCAGTTGCCGCGCATCAGCCTGAGCGCGGGCGGCAGCTATATCTCCAGCGACCTGTTCCTGCTCCAGGATCGCAACAACCCGGCGTGGAGCTTCGGCGGCAACCTGTTCGCGCCGATCTACCAGGGCGGCGTGTTGCGCGCGCAAGTGGAAGTTCGCAGCGCGGAGCAGAGCCAGGCGGTGGCCGACTACGCGCGCGTTGCGCAGCGCTCGTTCAGCGAGGTCGAGAACGCGCTCGGCGCCGAGGCGGTGCTGCGCGATCGCGACGCGATTCTCGGCGCGTCCATCGTCGACAACGAACGCGCGCTGGCGCTGGCGAAAATCCAGTACCGCATCGGCAAGATCGACCTGCGCGTGGTCGAGCAGCGCCAGCTCGCGCTGTACGCGGCGCGGACGACGCAATTGCGCGTCCAGGCCGAACGGCTGGCGCAGCGCGCCAACCTGTACCTGGCGCTCGGCGGCGGCTTCGACGCCGCCAAGCCGACCACGACGGCCGCGGTGCGCTGAAAGGCGCTGC
>JANOVJ010000255.1:0-6219 GCA_031417295.1 bacterium
CTTGTTTCAGGCAATCGCCCGAATCGGAATGATGGAGGAGGTGGCGCCGTCGACGTGCAGGCCGCACTCCTTCGCGCCTTCCTGCTCCCACCACCAGCGGCCGGAGCGGAAGTCTTCGCCCACGGCAATGGCGCGGGTGCACGGCGCGCAGCCGATGCTCGGCATGAACTCGTCGTGCAGCGGGTTGTAGGGCACGTCGTGGGTCTCGATGTAGTGCCACACGTCGGCCCACGACCAGTCGGCCAGCGGGCTGAACTTGACCCGGCCGTTGTCGTCGGTCTCGCTGAACGGCACGATCGCGCGGGTGTTCGACTGGGCGCGGCGCAGCCCGCTGACCCAGGCATCGCGCCCGGCCAGCATCCGCGACAGCGGCTCCATCTTGCGCACATTGCAGCAGGCCTTGCGCAGCGCGACGCTGTCGTACATTGCCTTCTCGCCATGCGACTTCACAAAGTGGATCACCGAAGTCTGCACCGGGCGGTAGACCTCGACCTCGATGCCGTAGCGCCGCTGAATCTGCGGGATCAGCGCCAGCGTTTCCTCGTGCAGCTTGCCGGTCTCCAGTGTCGCGATCGCGATGCCGAGATGGTGGCGTGCGATCAGGTCGGCCAGCACCATGTCCTCGGCGCCCAGGCTGGTCGCGAGCACGATGCGGCCGGCGTGGTCGACAGAGGCCGCATGCAGCACCGCCACGGCGTGCGCCACGCGGGCGTCAAAGCCGGCCGTGGGGCGCGCGTACAAGGAAATCGCGCTCATGCCGCTTCCCTCACGAACACCGGCCGGGCTTCCCGAATATCGCCCTGGTAGTGGCCCGGGAAAAAGCGCAGCGCGCGCTCGGCCGCCACCCGGTCCTGGCCGGCACGCATCACGACGCTGTCGAAGCCCGTGCGCTCCAGCAACGGCAGCATGTCGACCAACACTTCACCGGTGGCGCGCACCTCACCCGCGTAGCGGTAGCGCGAGCGCAGCAGGCGGGCCTGGCTGTAGGCGCGGCCATCGGTCCATTTCGGGAAGCTCAGCACCAGCAGCCCGATGCGGTGCAGGTCGTCGCCCAGCCCTTCGATGTCGCTGTCGTTGGGCACCTTCACCCCGACCGGCATGCCCAGCGGCCAGCGCTCGCGCACCGCCAGCCACTGCGCCAGCGTGAGCAACTGGTAGCCCTGTGGCGACAGCGGCGCGGCCTCGCTGCCGTCGCCCGACACCGCGTGCCAGGCCTGCGGATAAAGGGGATCGATGAATTTGATGGGCTTCATGGGTGAGTTCTTCATGAGGTGAACCTCAGGCGGCCTGCGCCGTGGCACGACGAACCGCATTCGCGGCGGAGTTGAAAGGCTCGGCGCCGAGCCGGCGCACGCTGTCGATGAAGCGCTCGCCGGCCGAGCGCTCGGCGCGGTAGGTGGCGATCACGGCCTCGATCACGTCGGGCACTTCGTCGGCCGCGAACGAGGGGCCGATCACCTTGCCCGGCACGGCCGCGCCGCTGAAGGTCGAGCCGTCGGAGCCGCCGAGCGAGACCTGGTACCACTCCATGCCGTCCTTGTCGACGCCGAGAATGCCGATGTGCCCGCTGTGGTGGTGGCCGCAGGAGTTGATGCAGCCGCTGATGTGCAGGTCGATGTCGCCGATGTCGTACAGCTCGTCGAGGTCTTCAAAACGCTCGGTGATGGCGGCGGCCACCGGGATCGAGCGCGCGTTGGCGAGCGCGCAGAAATCGCCACCGGGGCAGGCGATCATGTCGGTCAGGAGACCGATGTTCGGTGTGGCGTAACCGGCCGCGCGGGCTGCCGTCCACAAGGCCGGCAGGTCGCTGACGCGGACCCACGCCAGCACCAGGTTCTGGTCGTGCGAGACACGCGCTTCGCCGTGCGAAAAACGGTCGGCCAGCGCGGCGGCGGCGTCAAGCTGGTCGGCGGTGGCGTCGCCAGGCGCCTGGCCGGGGCGCTTGAGCGACAAGGTCACCGCCCGGTAGCCCGCCAGCTTGTGGCCGTGCACGTTGCGCTCCAGCCAGCGCAGGTAGGCGGGCGCGCCATCGGTAACTTGCGCGGGCGCGATCGAGGCGTCGTTCGCCGCTTCGGGCTGCACGCCGGCTGGTACGGTGAAACTGGCCGCCACGCGGTCGAACTCAGCTTGCGGAATGATGTGCGCCGCGCCGTCGATGTCGCGCTCGAGGATGTTGCGGAACTCGGCCTGCACCGCGTCGAAGAACTTCTGCCCCTCGGCCTTGACGAGGATCTTGATCCGCGCCTTGTACATGTTGTCGCGCCGGCCGTAGCGGTTGTAGACGCGCACGATCGCCTCGATGAAAACGAGAATCTGCTGCCACGGCAGGAACTCGGCCGCCACGGTGCCGATCACCGGCGTGCGGCCCATGCCGCCGCCGACCAAGACCCGAAAGCCCACATCGCCAGCGGCATTGCGGTGGAGCTGCAGCCCGATGTCGTGCCACGGCGTCGCGGCGCGGTCTTCCAGTGCGCCGGTCACGGCGATCTTGAACTTGCGCGGCAGGAACGCGAACTCGGGGTGCAGCGTCGTCCACTGGCGCAGGATTTCGCAGTACGGCCGCGGGTCAACCACCTCGTCAGGCGCGATGCCGGCGAAGCAGTCGCTGGTGGTGTTGCGAATGCAGTTGCCGCTGGTCTGGATGCCGTGCATGCCGACGGCGGCGAGTTCGTCCATCACATCCGCGCTGCGGTCGAGCGGGATCCAGTTGAACTGCACGTTCTGGCGCGTCGTCAGGTGCGCGTAGTCGCGGTCGTAAACGCGGGCGATGCGCGCCAGCGCACGCAACTGGGCCGAACTCAGCTCGCCATAGGGCACCGCCACGCGCAGCATCGGCGCGTGGCGCTGCACGTACCAGCCGTTCTGCAGCCGCAGCGGGCGGAAGTCGTCTTCGGGCAGGGTGCCCGCAAGGTGGCGCTGCAACTGGTCGCGGTACTGCGCCGCGCGCTGCGTGACGAACTGCTTGTCGAAGTCGGTGTAGGCGTACATCCAGGGTGCCTTGCATGACGGGCCAACAGAGGCCCGCTGTCTTGGAGGCTGGACTGTACGAACGCGCTATGAAAACCGGAAGAACAGTTTATTTGGTTGCATAGCTCACAAAAGCATAAGCCGCCCGGGCGCTCAGCGCGCGAGCAACTGGTTCACCCCGGCAATGTCGTCGGGCTTGAGTTGGCCAGACGCCTGGCGCAGCTTGAGCGTGCCCACGACCAGGTCATAGCGCGCCTTGTCGAGGTCGCGCCGGGTGCTGAAGAGCTGGGTCTGGGCGTTCAGCACGTCCAGCGTCACCCGCACCCCGACCTTGAAGCCGAGCTGCGTCGCTTCCAGCGCAAGCTGGCTTGAGCTTTCGGCGGCTTCCAGCGCCTTGACCAGCGCCTGCCCGGATTGCACGCCGAGGAAGGCGGTTCGCGTTCCGAGGGCGACGCCGCGGCGCGCGCCCTCGAGGTCGTTGCGCGATTTCTCGGCCAGGTCCAGCGTTTCCTTGACCCGGTTCTGCACCGAGAAGCCCGAGAACACCGGCACATTGAGCTGCAGCCCGATCGACGCGTTCTTGAACGTTCCTGGAATGTTGCCGGAGCCGGTGCCCACGCCGCTGAACCCGGTGTTCTGGTTGCCGCTGACGGAGCCCACCAGGTCCAGAGTGGGCAGGTGCCCGGCGCGGGCCTTGTTGGTTTCGAGCTGCGCGATGTCGTACGCCAGGCGGGCCTTGCGCACGGTCGGGCTGGCCACGTCAGCGCCGCCCAGCCAGTCATCGACGTTGCTGCGCGCGAGCGGCGGCAAGGCCACCGGCACCGCAAGCGGCTTGGGGGCCACGCCGATCCGGCCGACCAGCGTGTCCAGCGCGGCCCGTTTGGTGCTCAGGTCGTTCTGGACCGCGATCTCCTGCGCGACGATCCGGTCGAACTGCGCCTGGGCTTCGCGGGTGTCGGTGATCGTTGCGGTGCCGACCTCGAAATTCCGTTTCGCCGACGCAAGCTGCTCGGTGACGGCCTTCTTGTTGGCCTGCGTCGTGCCCAGGCTGTCGTGCGCGGCGAGGACGTCGAAGTACGCCTGCGCCAGGCGAACGATCAAGTCTTGCTCGGCCGTTTCGAGGTCGGCAACGGCGATCTCGTAGGCCTTCTCCGACTGCGAAATCGTCTCGACGTTGGCACGGTTGTAGATCGGCTGGCGCGCCGTCAGCGCGATCTGGTTGACGGTGCCGTAGAAGTTCTCGGCCCGCTGCGGCGCGTCGCTGCCGCTGCGCGTCGTGGTGGCCACCAGGCCGGCCGACGGCAGGCGCAGCGCGTCGCTCTGGGCCAGGCGCGACTCGGCCGCCTCGGCGCTCGAGCGCGCGGCCAGGTAGCTTGCGTCGTAGCCGCGCGCGGCGTCGTAGAGGTCTTGCAGGCTCTGCGCCTGGGCCCACATCGACGCGAGGGCCAGCGCGACACCCGCGGCCAGGGGTTTGAGCCGGCGTGCCGGGCGGGCGGGTACGTGCGATCGGCGGGACAGTGGGCGAGGGCGCTCAACGGGCATGACAAGGTCCTTCAAGGGTCGGGCTTCGGTTTGGCTCGACGGGGGTTCAATAGCGCGGCACGGCCGGGTCGACCGCCATCGACCAGGCGTCGATGCCGCCGGCGAGGTTATAGACCGAGCCGTAGCCCTGGCGCGACAGGAATGCGACGACCTGCCGGCTGCGCACCCCGTGATGACACAAACAGACGATGAGCTGCGACGGGTCGAGCTCGGCAAAGCGCTGCGCAATCTCGTCCATCGGGATGAACGCCGTCGGCAGGCCGTCGATCCGCAATGCCGCGAGGTCCACTTCCCACGGTTCGCGCACGTCGAGCAGCCGCACCCGCGGCGCCTGAGCGGCGCACAGCGGCAGCAAATCCTCGACGGCGAGTTGCTCCATCAAAACCGGAACCGGGTCGGTTCGTCGAAGCCGTGGAGCCGCGGCGCGACGGTGTCGAACAATTCGACCGAGTCGAAGCTGTGCTCGTCAACGCGGGTGATGCGCACCGCGCGCATGATGGGCAACTGGCCGACCACCGCGCCAAGCCGGCCGCCGATCTTCAACTGCACCAACACGGCGGCGGGCACCGCGGCGACCGAGCCCGAGAGAACGATCACGTCGAAAGGCGCCTCGTTGGGCAGCCCGGCAGCGCCGTCGAGCGCATGCACGGTAGCGTTGAGCACCGCGGCGCGGCGCAGGTTCTCGGCTGCCATCCGCGCCAATCCGGGGTCGACCTCCAACGAGATCACGCGGCGCGCCTTGTGCGCCAGCAGCGCGGCCATGAAGCCGGAGCCGGCGCCAACCTCGAGCACGGTTTCGTGGCGGGCGACCGACATCTCCTGCAACAGCCGCGCCTCGACCTTGGGCGCCAGCATCGATTCGGCCGCGCCACCGGCCACGGGCAGCGGAATCTCGGTGTCGACGAAGGCCAGCGCGCGATACGCCGGGGGCACGAAGTCTTCGCGCCGGACGACGGCCAGCAGCGACAGCACGGCCGGGTCGAGCACGTCCCAGGGGCGGATCTGCTGCTCGATCATGTTGAAACGGGCTTGTTCGATGTTCGGGTCGAAGCTCATGGATGGGTTCCTCGCAAGGGCGGCCGGCAAATTTTAGGGGCCGCCGGTGACCGTGGCGGTCGTCGCCACGGGCGCGACTTTTGCGCCGCCAAAGCGACGCTTCGCCCACTGCGCCAGATCGTCGAGATAGCAGTAGATGACAGGCACGACCACCAGCGTGAGCAGCGACGAGGTGATCACGCCGCCGATCACGGCCTGGCCCATCGGCGCGCGCTGCTCTGAGCCTTCGGACAGCGCGAACGCGAGTGGCACCATGCCGAAGATCATTGCTAGTGTCGTCATCAGGATCGGCCGCAGGCGGACCTTGGCGGCCAGCAACAAGGCCTCTTCGCGCTGCATCGGCGCGCTGTCCACGCCGTGGTCGTGCAGGCCGGCGCGCAGGCGGTTGGCAAAGTCGACCAGCAGGATCGCGTTCTTCGTCACCAGCCCCATCAGCATCACCACGCCGATGATCGAGAACATGTTCAGCGTCGAGCGGAACATCAGCAGCGCCAGCACCACGCCGATCAGCGTCAGCGGCAGCGAGGCCATCAGCGCGATCGGCTGCAGGAAGCTCTTGAACTGGCTCGCCAGGATCATGTAGATGAAGACGATCGCCAACCCGAGCGCACCAATGGCGTAGGCGAACGACTCGTTCATGTTCTTGGTCGAGCC
>JANOVJ010000256.1:0-5041 GCA_031417295.1 bacterium
GCACTTGCAGGAGTTCGGCTTCGAGCCCGACGCGCCGACGCTGGCCGAGAAGATGGAGATCCCGGAAGACAAGATCCGCAAGATCATGAAGATCGCCAAGGAGCCGATCTCGATGGAAACGCCGATCGGCGACGACGACGATTCACACCTGGGCGACTTCATCGAAGACACCAACAACACCGCGCCGATCGAGGCCGCGATGCAGGCGGGGCTGCGTGACGTGGTGAAGGACATCCTCGACTCGCTGACCCCGCGCGAGGCCAAGGTGCTGCGGATGCGCTTCGGCATCGAGATGAGCACCGACCACACGCTCGAAGAGGTGGGCAAGCAGTTCGACGTGACGCGCGAACGCATCCGCCAGATCGAGGCCAAGGCGATCAGGAAGCTCAAGCACCCGAGCCGCTCCGACAAGCTGCGCACCTACCTCGACAACTTGTAACATCTGGTTCCACAGAACAGGGCGCCGGCAGCCATGTCGGCGCCCTGTTCTTGTTTCGGCTGGCGATAAACTTCGTGCAGGAAATCACACCCGCGCCATGTCCCAGATCCATCAACGAACCGTCCTGTTCGCCGACTTGCGCGGCAGCACCTCGTTGTACGAAACCCTTGGCAATGCCGCCGCCACGGCGGTGGTGACGCAGAACGTGGGCGTGCTGGCGCGGATCGTTCAAGAGCGCGATGGCAGGGTCGTGAAGACGCTCGGCGATGGCCTGATGGCCGTCTTCGACGCGCCAACGCAGGGCGTGATGGCGGCCGACGAAATGCAGCAGTCACTCGACCGCGTCGCGCCGTCGCCCAGACGCATGCCGGCACTCAAGCTTCAGGTGGCGCTCGCTCATGGCGAGGTGGTCGAGATGAACGGCGACTGCTTCGGCGATGCCGTCAACGTGGCCGCGCGCCTGCTCGACCACGCGGGCGACAACGAAACCCTGGTTACCGTGGCGGTGCTCGACGCGCTGCCCGAACGTGAGCACGGCCGGTTTCGCAGCCTCGACCGGATGCAGTTGCGCGGCCGCGCCGAGCCGGTGCATGTGTACCTGCTCGAAGCGCACCGCGTCGGCGACGCCGCAACCACCACCTTCGGCGGCCTGATCCCGCTCGCCGAGCCGCAGTGCATCCGCCTGACCTGGCTCGACCTGACCAAGGTCTTCAGCGGCCCCCACCTGCCGGTGGTGCTGGGCCGCAGCCCGCAGGCCACGTACTGCATCGACGACACGCGGGTATCGCGCTCGCACGCCCGCGTCGACTGGCATGGCGGTACGTTCCAGCTCACTGACCTGAGCTACAACGGCAGCTTCGTCCGGTTCGCCGACGGCGCCGAGATCGTGGCCTTGCGACGCGGCTCCTGCACGCTGCACGGCAAGGGGGTCATCGGGCTCGGCGCACCGCCGGTGGACGCGCTGGCCCCTTGCGTGCGCTTCGAAGTCCTGCCCTTCATCGGCGCCAGCGTCGACGAGCCGGCGCGATAGCCTTGCAACGACGCCCCCCAGCCGCCGCTGGCCCGGCCACGGCGGCTCGGCTCCGATACAGTAGCGGTAGCCGTTTCACCGGATCCCAGACGCCCGCCGCGAGCATCGCCGAATGAATCCGGCCCCCCTTCCCATCGACGAAGCCGAGCGCCTGCTGACGCTCGGGTCGCTGCGCCTGCACGCCGGTTCGCCGGACAGCGCCTTGCGCGCAGCCGCCCGCCTGGCCAGCCAGCTCACCGGCTGCACGGTCGGCGCGATCGGCGTGGTCGATGCCGATCGGCAGTGGTTCCTTGCCAGCGTCGGCCTGCCCGTGGCCGGCCTGGCGCGCGAGTTCGCGTTTTGCAGCCACACGGTCCTCGGCGACGCTGCGTTCGTGGTCAACGATGCCCGGCTCGACCCGCGCTTTGCCGGCAGCCCACTGCTCGCTATCGACCCGCCAATTGCGTTCTATGCCGGCGTTCCGGTCGCGGTGGGAGGGCACCGGATCGCAAGCCTGTGCGTGATGGACCACCGGCCGCGAGCGCTCGACGAGGCGCAACTCGGCGCACTGCGCGAACTGGCCACGCTGTGCAGCGCGCTGCTCGAAGCCCGGCTGCGCCACAGGGAGCTGGCCGAGTCGGCCCGCCGCGCCAAGAGCGAATTCCTGTCGCGCGTCAGCCACGAGATGCGCACGCCGCTGAACGCCGTGATCGGGTTCACCCAGTTGCTGCGCCTCTCACCCGAAGGCACCGGGCCGGCGCAGGTGGCGCAGTACACCGGGCATGTGTTGAGCGCCAGCGAGCGCCTGCTGGCCTTGATCAACGACCTGCTCGACCTGCAGCGCGTCGACGAAGGCCGGCTCGCGCTGCAGCGCAAGCCGCAGGCCCTGCGGGGCCTGGTCGGTGCCACCTTCGATCTGCTGCAGCCGCTGGCCCGCCAGCACGAGGTGGCGCTGCAGAACCAGGTCGATGTCTCGGCCTGGGTCACGGCTGACGCGCAGCGGCTGCGCCAGGTGCTGATCAACATCGTCTCCAATGCGATCAAGTACAACCGCGCCGGTGGCTCGGTGTGCATCGACCTGCTGCCGGGTGACGCGCGGCATTGCGTGCTGAGCGTGGAAGACACCGGCTCCGGGTTGACGCAAGCGCAGTTGGCGCGCCTGTTCCAGCCGTTCGAGAGGCTCGGTCACGAAAGCTCGGCCATCGAAGGCAGCGGGCTCGGCCTGCTGATCGCGCGCCGGCTGATCGACGAAATGGGCGGCCAGCTCACGCTGAGCAGCGTGCCTGCCGGCGGGACGCGGGTCACGATCGCCCTGCCGCGCGCTGCCGCACCGCCGGCTGCATCGCAGGCCGCATCGCAGGCCGCAGGCCAGCGTGCTTCGGCACCGGCCGATGCAGCAACGCGCGCCGAAGCCCCGCCCGCTGCCGAGAGCGTGGCCGCGCCGGTGCCGGCCTCGGTGCGCATGCTTTACGTGGAAGACAACCGCATCAATGCGATTCTTTTTGAAGAAGCGTTGCGGCTGCGCGGCGGAATCGAGCTGCAGGTGGCCGAAGACGGTGCCGAGGCGCTGGCGCTGGTCGCGCAGTGGGCGCCCGAGATCCTGGTGCTCGACGCCAACCTGCCCGACATGAGCGGCTACGACGTGCTCGCTCGCCTGCGCGAGATGCCTGCGCTGGCCGAGGTACCGGCCTTCATGTGCTCGGCCGACGCAATGGCCGAAGACGTTCAGCGCGCCACCGCGGCCGGCTTCGTCGGCTACTGGACCAAGCCGATCGACATCGCCCGCGTGATGGGCGATCTCGACCGCTTGCAGTTGCGGCCATGACCTATCGCCCCGAACCCCGCTACGTGCACGGCGCAGCGCCCGCCGTGCCAACCACGGCGGTGCTGCTGTGCAACCTCGGTACGCCCGACGAACCGACGGCGCCGGCCTTGCGCCGCTACCTGGCCGAATTCCTGAGCGATCCGCGGGTGGTCGAGATTCCGCGCCTGCTCTGGTGGCTGATCCTCAACGGCATCATCCTGCGCGTGCGGCCGAAGAAATCGGCGGCCAAGTACGCCAGCATCTGGACGCCAGAGGGCTCGCCGCTGAAGGTGTGGACGGCGAAGCAGGCGCTGCTGCTCGCCGGCTATCTGGGTCAGCGTGGCCACCGCGTCGGCGTGTACTTTGCAATGCGCTATGGCAACCCCTCGGTGCCCGATGTGCTCGACCGGATGAAGGCGGCCGGCGTCACCCGGGTGCTGGTGTTGCCGCTGTACCCACAGTATTCGGGGCCGACGACGGCGAGCGTCATCGATGCCGTTGCGGCCTGGGCGCAGCGCACCCGCGCGGTGCCCGAGCTGCGCTTCGTGAACCGCTACCACGACGACCCCGGCTACATCGGCGCACTGGCGCAGCGCGTGCTGGCCCACTGGCAGGCGCACGGCCGGCCCGACAAGCTGGTGATGAGCTTTCACGGCGTGCCGCAGCGCACGCTGCTGCTCGGCGACGCCTATCACTGCGAGTGCCTGAAGACGGCGCGCCTGCTGGCCGAACGGCTGCAGTTGACGGCCGAGCAATGGACCGTCACGTTCCAAAGCCGCTTTGGCAAGGCGCAATGGCTCCAGCCCTACACCGAGCCCACGCTGTGCGCGCTGGCCGCGCAGGGCGTGCGGCGAGTCGATCTGATCTGCCCCGGCTTCGTTGGCGACTGCCTGGAAACGCTGGAAGAAATCGGCATCGAAGCGCGCGACGCGTTCCTGGCGGCAGGCGGCAAGGCGTTCCACTACATCGCCTGCCTCAACGACCAGCCGCAGTGGATCGCGGCGTTGACCGAGATTGCGCTGACCCACCTGCAAGGCTGGGACACCGAGGCCGCTGTTGACGAGGCGGCGCTGAAAGCCGAGCGCGAACGCGCGCTGGCGCTGGGTGCGACCCGCTGAGGCCCTGGCATCGGCGCCGGGCGCCCGCTCAGTTGTCGGGCTTGATCTTCGCCCGCTCGACCACGAGCTTCCAGCGCTTCTGTTCCTGCGCGATGAAGGCGGCGAACTCGGCCGGCGTGCTGCCGACCGGGATCGCCGCGTCTGCGGCCAGGCGTTCCAGCACCGCCGGTTCCCGCATCGCCTTGGCGGCCGCAGTGGCGAGCTTGTCGGCGGCCGGCTGCGCCAGGCTGGCCGGCGCGAGCAGGCCGTACCACTGCGTCATCTCGAAGCCCGGGTAGCCCTGCTCGGCCACGGTGGCCACGTCGGGCAACTGCGCAACGCGCTGGGTCGAGCCGGTGGCGATGCAGCGCAGCTTGCCGGCCTTGATGAACTGCAGCACCGCAGACGCGCCCACCGAAGCCGCGTCGAGCCGCCCCGCCATCAGGTCGGTCAGTTGCGGCCCGGTGCCGCGGTAGGGCACGTGGACGATGAAGATGCCGGTCGTCAGCTTCAGGTACTCCATCGCCAGATGGCCGGCGCTGCCGTTGCCTGCCGAGCCGTAATTCAGCTTGCCCGGATTCTTCTTCGCGTAGGCGACGAACTCCTTCAGGTCCTTCGTCGGCACGTCAGGGTGCACGAGGTACAGGCTGGGCACCTTGGCCAAGAGCGAGATCGGCCGGAAATCCTTGTTC
>JANOVJ010000257.1:0-7988 GCA_031417295.1 bacterium
GCAAAGCAGCACCGGCGTGCGCCGGGCGATCACACGCCTTGCGGTGTCGAGTTGGGCCACGATGCGCGGGTCCTCGAAGGTCGGCCCCACCACCGCGGCGCTGCGGGGGGCGGCCAGACGCGGTTCGGCCCGCGCGGGCGCGGCGGCCGACGCCGCGAGCGCAAGCGACGCGCCCGCCGGCACATCGGAGGCCGAGGCCGGGCGGCGCGCAACGGCAAAGAAGCGCAGCGCGGCGTTGGCCCGATACGTCACGACCTGGTGGAACGAGGACGACGCGCTGCGCTGCAGCATGTCGGCCAGCGAGGTCTGGAACAGGTCTTGAATGCGCTGCGAGCGGATCTCGTCCATCGACTGCAACCCGAGCTGGAACAGCGCGCTGCGGTTGGCGGCGAGGATGCGCCCGTCGTCGCCGACTGCCAGCTTGCCTTCGTGCAGCGTGTAGACGAACTCGGGCCGGCTGTGGAAATGCAGCGGGTGCGCGTTGCGGAATTGCTGGTCGATCAGCCGGTTCTCGATCATCCGCGCCGTCATGCCCAGCAGCACCAGCAAGTGCTGCTGCATCAGGCTGGAACGGCTGGTGACGTCGAGTACGGCGACGATCTGGCCGGCGGGGTCGAACACCGGCACGGCCGAACAGGTGAGCTGGGTGAACTGGGTGAAGAAGTGGTCGTCGCGCCGCACGGATACCGGGCTCGCGGCGGCGATGCAGGTGCCCATGCCGTTGGTGCCGGCTTCGGCCTCGCTCCAGATGCCGCCAGCGCGCAAGCCCAGCGGCCCGACCTCGGCCGCAAACTCGGGCGACGAGACCATGTGCACGATCACGCCGTCGGTGTCGGTCAGCACCACGGCCGATTCGCCGTCGGCCAGTTGCTGGTAGAGCGTGGTCATCTCGTAGCGTGCGCAGGCGATCACGTCGGCATGGCGCGCGCGCCGCTCTTCGAGCGCGACCCGCGCGATCACGGTCGGCTCGCGAGGCTTGTCGGGGCTGAGGCGGTATTCGTTGAGGCAGCGGCCCCACGAGCGCATCACGACGTCGTTGGTCTGCTCGTGGAACCCTGTGCGCACGGCCTCCATCACCTGATTGGCGTGGCGGTCGGCCTGCAGGCCAGCGTTTCGCAGTGTCAGCTCCATCGAAGTCTCCAGTGCGGTCCGGCTGCCGTGGGTCGCAGCGGACGCTTATGTTAGTTCGCGAGGTCGCCGTGTGTACCGGGTAAACCACGGGGTGCCCGGGCCCGAGTTTCCGATGCCCGGATACTGGCCCACAATTTGCGTTCCAGAGGCGCTGGCGCAGAAAATTACATTCGGCCGCGGCATCCGCAGCCCTGCTGCCTCCCACCGGAGAACACCTTGATCATCAGCCCCCCGTTGCAAGCTTCATCAGGCCTTCGTGCATCGCTGCCAACGCATCCAGCAGCGCCGCTGGACCTGATCTTCATCGAGGGCTTCACCGGCGAGACGGTGATCGGCATCCACGAGACGGAGTTGCACCGCCCGCAACCGCTGGTGATCGACGTGCAGGCCGGCCTGATGCGGGCCCGGGCCTGCGACACCGACCGCATTGCCGACACGATCGACTACGGCGTGGTCTGCGAACGCTTGCGGCGGCTGCTGGTCGAGCACAGGCTGCAATTGCTGGAGGCCTTCGCCGAGACCGTCGCCGAGATCCTGATCGGCGAATTCGGCGCGGCGTGGGTCTGCGTCAAAGTGGTCAAGCCGAAGAAGTTCGGCGACGTGGCGGCGGTTGGGGTGCAGATCGAGCGCTTCGCGCCAGCGCCGGACGAACGGCCTGCGCGCTCGGCAGCGGTGCTGCGGCTGCTCGGCACGGGCATGGTGCCGGGCGCGCGTTGAACTTCGCCGCACGCTGCGGCAGGGCCCGTTCGCGCACATGAAAGAGGCCGCCCGGCGCACCGGGCGGCCTTTTGCATTTCGGCGCTGCGATGCGCAGCAATTCCGGCGCGGCGCTCGCGCGGCTCAGTTCGGCGCGAACGGGTGGCTGGCGCTGCCCTTCTTGGCAACCACTTCAGCCGCCGTGGGCGACCCGGCAACGGCGCGCTTGATCGACTCCTTGACCGCCGCGTAGTTGTAGTCCTGGATCTTCTTGTCGTCTTCGGCCAGCCAGTGGATGAACACGCCGACGCAGATGAACAGGTTGTCGGCTTCGTCCGCCGGGATCGTGCCGTCCTCGACACAGTCGGCCACCGCCATGGCAACGCCGCGCTGTGCCGGCCCGAACATCTGCACCGCCTGCTTGGCGCCCTTGATCGTGACCTTGTTGAACATCACGGTGGCCGGCTTGGTGATCAAGTTGGGCGCGATCACTGCCAGCAGCGACGTGAAGCCGTCCTTGTTGTTGGTCAGCGCATTGGCGAACGCAGCTTCGACAGGGCTGCCGCGCGGCCCGATCAGCAGGTCGATGTGGGCCACCTCGTTGCCATCGCCGACGAGCGACTCGCCGACCATCATGCGATCAATTTTTGCCATGGTTTCGTCTCCTGGATTGCGTTCTGGGGTGATTTCGACACTGGCCGATCCGCCAGCGCAGCCAAGTGGGTATCACGTTCCGTGCCATCGCAGGAAAACCGGCGCCACGCGGGCTTGCGCGAGGCGCGGCGCCGCGGCGTCAGCGGCCCGACAGGCCCGCGATCAGCAGCGTGGCCACGGTCAGATCGGCCGTCGTGCCCGGATTGACGCGATCGGCCTTGAGCGATGCGTCCCAGGCCGCGAATGCGGTTTCGGAATCTGCCCGTGCAACGGGCTCGGCGCGGGCCAGCCAAGCCTGCGCCGCTGTCATGACATTGTGTGCCACGGCCTCGCCATGAATCCGGACAATGTGTGAATCGGCAAAGCGGCTCAACAGCGTGAGGTACAGCCGCTGCACGGCCGCGATGTCGTCGGCGCCGGGCCGATCGGCTGCGGACATCGCCATCAGTGAAAACCCCGGGCCCAGCGCCGGGACGCCGATGTCGAACAGACCGGCATAGCCGTCGCGGTACTGCCGCGCGATGCTGTCGCGGTCAGCCGCGAGCGCCATCGCGGCGCGCAGGCCGATGCTCGGCGGTTGGCGCACGTCCTGGTGGGTCGCAGCGCCCAGACCGCCGGGGCGAGCCCGCGCGATGGCGCGGTAGGCGGCTTCGGCATCGGCCAGGTCCAGATCGGCGAGCACCGCTTCGATCGCCTGGCGCAACGTGGGCGGCGACGCTGCTTCGGGAAAGCGCTCGACGGCCAGCGCGATCGGTGCGCACAACAGCAGGATGCCCAGGTTGGTGTTGCAACCCGCGACCGCCCATGTCGCGGCCACGGCGGCCTCGATGCGCGCGCCGACGTGTGCACCGCGCGCGAACAGCGGGCCGGCCGCCGCGTGCGCGCTGGCGATGAACATCTCGGCCTGCATGCCGTGGCCGGCCGAGGCGCGGCTCACGTTCCCCGGCTTGCGCACCGCCACGTCGAGGATGCAGGCGCGGAGGAAGCAGGCTCTGCTGCGGTCCGTCGCCGCTCTGTCCGACGAGATCATGCGCAGCGCGCGTCGACGCCCGCAAGCCCCAGCCTGCGGTCGAGCAAGTCATCGACGATGGCACGGGCGATATTGAACCCGGTCACGCGCTGCAAGCCCTGCCAGGCGGCGACACCATTGACTTCGATCACCTGAATGTTCGCGTCCGCTCCAGAAGCGCCCGACGGCAGCGAAGGCATCAGGTCCACGCCGGCGTAATCCAGGCCCAGCGCCAGCGCGGCGTCCTCAGCGAGTTGCGCCAGCTCGGGTCTCAGTGCGGCCGGCTCGCAACGGGCGCCCTGGGCGACGTTGTGAACCCAATGCGCGCTGACCCTGCGCATCGCAGTGACGGCGCGCCCGCCGACCACCAGCACCCGCCAGTCGAAGCCCGGCGCAGTGAGCGGCGGCACGAAGCGCTGCAGGTAGGCAAGCGAGCCGTAGTCCTTGCCGTCGATGTTCGGCACGGGCACGTGCACACCGTCGACGTTGCCAACCAACTGCAAGCCCTTGCCCTGCGAACCGAACAAGGGTTTGAGCACCAGCGCGTGGCCGGCCGCGCCCTCGCGCACCGCGATGCGCTGCGCCTGCGCCTGCGACTCGGTGGCCCAGGTGGGCGGCGTGGCAATGCGCGCCGCGTGCAGCAGCAGGCTGGTCATGGCCTTGTCGACGCTGCGTTCGATGGCGCGCGCGTCGTTGTAGACCGGCACGCCGAGTTCGCGCAACGCGTGCAAGACGCCGAGCCGCTTGGTGACCTGCTCGAAGCTGCCGCCCGCGATGCCGCGCACCAGCGCCGCGTCGGGCAGCGCGCGGCCGAAGCCGGGAATCGCCAGGCCGTGCCAGGCGGCCGTGGTGTCGATGCGGCAATCGGCCAGGTCGACACAGCGCCCGACGCAGCCGCGTGCGCGCAGCGCCGCCTGCAACTGGCGGGTGTGCCAGCCGACCTCATCGGTCATGATCGCGACCGTCAAGCCGGCCATCGCTACGCCTCCCGCAGCCACAGGCCGGTCAACAAGGCCATGTTGAGCGCCCCGCCGTGCCAGGTGTTGCCACTGTCGAGGTTGCTGACCCACACTTCGGCCGGCGCGAACAGCGCGCCGTCGATCTTGTAGAAGTCGTAGCCGGCTTCCTTGAAGATGTCGGCGAACGAACGGCCATAGTCACGCGAGTTGCGTGACGGCAGTTGGCGCGCCAGATCGCGCGCTGCGGCGTCGTCGCCGCGCACGCTGAGGTGGACTCGGCCGCCGTACAGGATGGCGTCGTTGGTGCGGCCCATGGCCAGCACGCCATCGGGGCTGGGGGCTGGCAGCGGCGCGGCGGCCGAACCGCCGACGATGTTGCCGAGCGCGAAGCCGAGTTGATGGGCCTTGTGCAGCGCCACCTCCAGCACGCGCGCCACCACTTGCGTGGTACCGGCGAGGCTGGTGGTTGGCGTGAGGATCAGCGTCAGGCCGTCGGGCATCAACGCGCAGTCGCGGAGCAGCTTGTCGATCACCACCTTGGGCGGCGGGCGATCGACTTCCAGCACCAGCACACCGGCCGCCGTACCCACATCCGCGCGGTCGCGGTAGCCGAGTTCGGCGAAGAGATCTTCCTTGCCCGCGAGCGCACGCGCCGGGCCGGAGCCGAGCGAAAAGAACTTCTTGCCGCCGGTCTCTTCCTTGCTCGCGCTGAGGCTCCAGCCCGCGTACTGGCTGGCGAGGCAGGCCAGCACCGGCTGTGCGCTGCCGACCTCGACCCAGGTCGGCCAGCCCTCCAGCGCGCCCGAGCGCAGCGCCACCTGGCCGAGCCCGCCCATGCAGATTTCGCCGATCAGCAGGCCCGCCGCAACGCTGCCGCGGGCTTCGATGCCGGCATCGACGATGCAGGCGCCGGTCGGGTCGCGGCGCACCAGCACTTGCAAGGCTTCGGCCTCGGCCAGCAATCGCTCGACGAGAGGCCGGGCCAGTGCGTTGACGCTGAGCGTCGATGCCGCCAGCGGCGGTGTCGTGTCGGTCATGGGCAGGTCTCCAGGGATCGATGAACCGCCTCGCGGCCAAGCGCCAGCAGCGCGTGCACCTGCGCGGCATCGGGGCCGCTCGCACTGACGCTGCAGATCGGATCGCCGGTCTGGAAGCGGGTCGCGCCGAAGGGTAGATCGTGGCACGCGGCACGGCCGGCAAGACGCAGCGCGGCAGGCTCGTCGAGTTGCAGCGGCCGCGTTGCAAATACGATCTCGGTGCCTTTGACCGGGCCGTGCGAAAAACCATGCGAGCCAAGCGCAGTCGGCTGCGGCAGTTCGCCCTCAAGACAGGCCCGCACATGCGACGCGATGAGCCCCTGCGCGGGTTCCCGAGCATCCGCTGGCTTGCGGCCGTACAGCGCGATGCTTGCGGGCGGGCGTGGGTTGATTTCGAGTACCCCGAGAGCATCGCCATCGAGCATGAAGTCCAGGCTGCCCAGACCGCGCAATGCAAACTCGACAGCAAGGCTGCGGACGATCGCTGTGATGCGATTCGCCAAATCTTCCGGCAAGGCTACCGGGCCGACGGCCCCGCAAAACACGAACGGCCGCGCGCCGAAGCGTCGCACGATCAGCCGGTTGAACCCGAGCACGCAGGCGTCGCCGCCGTTGGCGATGAAGGTCGCCGACATCGGTGTGCCCGGCATCTCGCGCTGGAAGTAGCGATGCGCAGTGGCATCGAGGTCGGCGTCGGCATCCATGGGCGTGGGTGGCGGTTCGCCGCGCAGTGGCGCGAGACGGCGGATGTGCCAGCCGCCGCAGCCGCGTGCGTCCTTGGACAGCCAGCCTGCCGCGTCGGCGGGCAGCGTCAGTCGGACTGCAGGATGCGCAATGCCTTCAGCGTCGAGCATCCCGAAAAACGTCTTCGGATCGCGCACCCGCCGCACCGCGTGGGCCGGCGTGCCGATCAGCGGCAACAGCGCCGCACCGCGCTCCAGAAGTTCAGGCCGTCCTTCGAAATCGCTGCCCGCGATCCAGCCCGCCACATCACCGCGCCTGGCCAGCGCGGCCAGTGCCGAGAGCAGCAGGTCGGCGTCGATGTGCAAGGTCTCGGGCCGGCCGATCGGCAACCACTCGGCACAAGCCCGCCGCGTATCCGCATCGCCGAACAGATCGAGCGCGACCACGTCGAAACCTTCAGCCCGCGCCGCCTCGGCCAGCATCCGCGCGGACACGGCCGCCACTGCCAACACGGTCATCGCAAGCAGCCGCTCACACGGCCTTGCCCGCGGCCTTCGCGGCCGCTTCCTTCGCAAGCTTCTCGGCCAGGAACTCGCGCGCCACCGCGAACGCCTCAGGGAAGCTCAGCACCAGCGCGCGTTCGGCGCCCTGCATCCGCACCAGCAAACGATGCTGCGTCTGGTACTTCACGTTGCCCACCGCCAGCGCACCGATGCCGACCGCTGCCGTGCCGGCCAGCGGCTTGCCGTCGTCCATCACGCCGACGCCGGCAATGCCTTCCGGCGGCACGGCGTTCACGTCGGCCGCGACCTTGAGCCGGCTGGCGAAGGCAAGCGCCTCCGGCGACACCACCTGCACCCCCGCCGCCGCGCAGGCGAGCAGTACATCGGCCTCGGCGATCGACGCGCGCACCGCGGCCGGGTCGCCGCCCGAGGTGCCGTGCAGCGTGACGCCGAAACGCTGGCCGCTCTGCCGGGCCGCCTCTTCGGCGACGTCGATGCCGTTGCGGCTCGACAGAAAGACCTCGGCCCCGGCCTGTGCGGCGATCACGCCGGCAATCCGGCCGACCGGCCCGGTACCGCCGAGGATCACGATGCGCTGGCCCTCGAGGCCCTGCGCGTGATGTTGCCGCAAGGCCGTCTCGACACAGGCCACCATCGCCGCGGCGGTGGTGTAGGCGCCGCTCGGGTCGGCCATCAGCGAGACGACGAAGGGCTTGACCATGGCCGCCTTCGAACGCTCCAGCATGTCGGCCGCGAGCAGCGCATCGCGCCCGCCGATGAAGATGCCGGTGCGCAGCACGCCTTTCGGGCCGCGCGAGAAGATGGTGTCCTGCGTCAGGCCGGCGATGGCGTCGACGCCGACCTCGCAGTACGGCACGACGATCTGGTAGCCGGCATCGGCCGCCATGTTGATGTCGAACGGACTCATCTGGCGGCCCGGGGTGAACATGTGGAGGATGTAGGGGCGTTCCATGAAACCTCGGCGTGAGCGGGTGAGCTGCGGAAAGTGCAGGAAGGCCTGAAGGCGTCAGCGCGCGCACGGCGCCGGGCGCCCATCGATCACGGTGGCCCCGCTGTTGCGGCCCGACACGATGCGCACGCTCAACTGCGGCGCAACGAGGCCCGCGGCGTACCAAAGCCCGGTAAACGACGGCATTGTCGCTGACGAGATCAGCGACAAAGCTCCACGTCCCAAGCATTCGCGCGCGCGCTACTCATCGGATTCGTACTCGTCGTCATCATCATCATCGTCGTCGTCGTCGACGGTCTTGAGATAGGCGAGGAAAGGGGCGGCGGCAGCGAGCAACTTGGCCAC
>JANOVJ010000258.1:0-6272 GCA_031417295.1 bacterium
GCCTCGGCGGCGTTCGCGCCCACGGCCACGCCGCAGGGGTTGGCGTGCTTGACGATCACGCAGGCTGCCGTGCCGTCGTCGAACGACTTCACGCACTCCCACGCTGCGTCGGCGTCGGCAATGTTGTTGTACGAGAGTTCCTTGCCCTGCAACTGCTGCGCCGTGACCAGCGAGCCGGGGGCCGGAGACAGGTCGCGATAGAACGCCGCGCTCTGGTGCGGGTTCTCGCCATAGCGCAGGTCTTGCAGCTTGACGAAGCGGCCGTTGCTCTGCGCCGGGAATTCGGCCCGCGTGCCGTCGGCCTGCAACGACGACAGGTAGTCGCTGATCGCCGCGTCGTAGTTGCCGATGCGGTTGAACGCCGCCACCGCCAGCGCGAAGCGCGTGGTCTTGCTTACCGCGCCGTCTCGCTTCAACTCGTCCAGCACGCCCGCATACTGCGCGGCGTCGGTCAGCACCGCCACGTCGTTCCAGTTCTTCGCCGCCGAGCGCACCATCGCCGGCCCGCCGATGTCGATGTTCTCGATCGCCTCGTCGAGCGTGCAGCCGGCCTGTGCCACGGTGGCCTCGAACGGGTAGAGGTTGACCACCAGCAGGTCGATCGTCGCGATGCCGTGCGCCGCCAATGCGGCCATGTGCGCCGGCACGTCGCGCCGCGCCAGCAGCCCGCCGTGAATCGTCGGGTGCAGCGTCTTGACCCGGCCGTCGAGCATCTCTGGAAAGCCGGTGTGCGCTGCCACTTCGGTGACGGGCAGCCCGGCGTCGAGCAACAGCTTCGCGGTGCCGCCGGTGGACAACAGCTTGGCGCCCAGCGCATGAAGCGCGCGTGCCAGATCGACGACACCGGTCTTGTCGGAGACCGAGAGCAGGGCAGTGAGTGGGGTCATGGAAGTTCCGAGAGATCGGAACCCGTCGCGCAGGGCGCGATGGGTCTCGTCATTTGATCAATTTGTGGTCGAGCAGCTTGCGCCGCAGCGTGTTGCGGTTGATACCCAGCCACTCGGCGGCGCGCGACTGGTTGCCTTCGGCGTGCTGCATCACCACCTCCAGCAGCGGCCGTTCGATGACGCGCTGCATCATCTCGTACATCGCGCTGGGCTCCACCCCGTGCAGGTCGCGGAAGTAGGTTTCCAGGCTTTCACGAACGCACTGCTCAATGTGTTTCTTGGTGCTCATGCCGCTTCCAGCAGGGTCTCGCGGTTGTGGTTTTCGTCGGGTGCGGGCAAATGCTTGTGGGTTTCGCCGAGCGCGTCGAACCAGCGGCTCACGGCGACCAATTGCGCCTCGCAATCGTCGATCAGGTTCATCTGCGCGCGGAAGGCCTCGCCGCCGGGCAGCGCCCGCACCGCCCAGCCGATGTGCTTGCGCGCGGTGCGCACGCCGGCGTACTCGCCGTAAAGGCTGTAGTGGTCGTGCAAGTGCTCGACGAGCCAGCGCTTGACCTGCTGCACCTCGGGCTGCGGCCGCTCCCGGCCGGTGGCGAGGAAGTGCGCAATGTCGCCGAATATCCACGGCCGCCCCTGCGCCGCGCGGCCGATCATGATCGCGTCGGCGCCAGTGCGCGCCAGCACCTCCGCGGCCTTCTGCGGTGAGTCGATGTCCCCGTTGGCGACCACCGGAATGCGCAACCACGACTTGACTTCGGCAATGGTCTCGTACTCGGCCTCGCCCTTGTAGCCCTGCTCGCGCGTGCGGCCGTGCACGCTCACCATCGCGATGCCGGCGCTCTCGGCGGCGCGCGCCAACGCCACCGCGTTGCGCCGGTCGGCGCGCCAGCCGGTGCGCATCTTCAGCGTCACCGGCACGTTGTGCGGCGCACAGGCGGCGACCACGGCGGTGACGATCTGCAACGCCAGCGGCTCGTCCTGCATCAGCGCCGAGCCGGCCCATTTGTTGCACACCTTCTTTGCCGGGCAGCCCATGTTGATGTCGATGATCTGCGCACCGCGGTCGATGTTGTAGGCCGCGGCTTCGGCCATCATCTGCGCGTCGGTGCCGGCGATCTGGACCGCGATCGGCGCTGTCTCGCCGTCGTGGTTGGCGCGGCGCGAGGTCTTCAGGCTGGCCCACAAATCCTTGCGCGAGGTCACCATCTCGCTCACCGCATAACCGGCGCCGAGGCGCTTGCAGAGTTGGCGGAACGGCCGGTCGGTCACGCCTGCCATCGGCGCCGCGAACAGGCGGTTGGGCAGCTCGAAAGGGCCGATGTGCATGGCGGGAAGCGGGGCGCGGGCTGCTGAAAAAGGAGGCAGAAGTATAGCGGGCAGGCCCGGCGCGTTCGGGCCTTGGCGGGGCCGCGTTGTGCCGCCTGTCGGCCCCGATAATCCGCCGCATGCCGCCCTGGTTCCAAGCCCTGCTCGAGACGTTGGCACTGCCCGAATTCGGCCTCACCACGGTGTTCCTGGTGGCCCTCATTTCGGCGACGTTGCTGCCCCTGGGCTCCGAGCCCGCCGTGGTGGGCCTGGTCAAGCTCAACCTCGATCTGTTCTGGCCGGCCATCCTGGTCGCGACCGCCGGTAACACGCTGGGCGGTGCGGTGACGTACTGGATGGGCTTCGGCGCCGAGCGCGCGTTTGAGAAGATGGCGCATCGAACGCCCACCGAATCGCGCGCATTGCGCTGGCTGCAGCGCCTCGGGCCCAAGGGCTGCCTGCTGGCCTGGCTGCCGGTCGTGGGCGACCCGTTGTGCGCTGTCGCGGGCTGGCTCACGCTGCCGTTCTGGCCGTGCCTCGGCTACATGGCCATCGGCAAGTTCGCGCGCTACCTCACGATGACAGCGGGTTTGCTGTGGCTGTTTCCGGGAACCTGGTCGTTCGGTTGAGCAGGCGCATATGCCGCGAGGTGCGTCCCAGCAATCTCACGCGAGAGGCCTCGCCACAAGCGTCAGGCTGCATTTCAGGCCCGCTGCGCCAGCGCGTGATCCAGGTCGTTCAGCACTTCCTCCAGCCGCCGCAGCGCCCGCGCCGAACGCAGCCGTGACGGCGCATGCCGGGCCAGCAAGCTGCGCCGCGGATCGTCGAGCACCGCATCGGCGATGTGCACGCCGTGCGGCGCGAACTGCTGCGCCAGTTCCGAGCGGCGCGAGCGCAGCATGTGGCGCGTCTGTTGGTAGGCGTGTTCGGCCAGCGCGCGGCGCTGGGTGTAGCTGAAGGTGTTGGCGAGAAACAGCTCGGCGTCGCGGGGGTCGGGCTCGAACAGCACGATGGTCGTGTTCGGGTGGCCGCGTTCATACCCCTTCATGCCCATCTCCAGCCGTGAATGGATCAATGAGCGGAAGGTCTGCGACAGCACCACCGGCAGCCCGCCATCGACGAGCTTCGGGATCCGCTCCTCGCCGCTGCTCATCACCCGGTGGTGCGGTGTGGCCGTGGCGTCGAAGGGCACCAGCGGGTTGAGGCAGATCAGCAGGTCCAGCCCCTCGTCGAGCAGCACCGAGGCATGCAGCGTCTTCTTCAGCGCACCGTCCACATAGTGCTGGCCGTCGATCTCGACCGGCGGAAACAGGCCCGGCAGCGCGGCGCTGGCCTGGATCGCGCGCGAGATCGGCACGTGGTCCCAGCCCGGCAGGCCGAACGGCGCGGCCTCGCCGGTGTCGAGGTTGGTTGCCACCAGCACCAGCTTGTGGCGCAGGTCGCGAAAGTCGTTGCTGCGCCCGGGGGCGCTGAAGACGCGGCGCATCTGCGCCTCGAGCACGTCGTTCGAGAACAGGCCCGTCGGCAGCGCGCGGCCGAGCCGCTCAAACGCGCCGAGCAGCGAGCGGCCGCGCAACGCGTAGCGCCAGGTGGCCTGCGCCACCAGCGCCGGCAGCGTGGCCAGGCGGCGCGCGAACTCGCCCCAGGCCGGGCGCATCAGGCTGCCCGGGTGGAGGATGTCGATCGCGTCGCCCTCGTTCTCGATGAAGGAGCGGCACAACTCGCGCGGCCCGATGCCATTGGCCAGGCCCGCCGCAAGGATGCCGCCCGCGGACACGCCGACGTAGCCGTGGCAGTCGGTCAGGCAAAGGCCGTCGAGCGACTCTTCGAGCGCGCACAGCGCGCCGATTTCGTAGATCGCGCCCAGCGGGCCGCCACCGGCCAGCGCCAGGCCGATGCGCGGCCTGGGAGCGGCGTCGCCGGCCGGCCGATCAAGCGCCGCGGCTGGTGGTGAGGGGTTGGGTTGGGTGCGTGCCATGCCGGTGTGGCCGTTGAAAGGGGGGTGCTCAATCGAGCAGGGGCGCCGCGGCGCCCCTGGATGCTGCGGCCGAAGCCGCGGCCATTCAGGCCTTGGCCGACTTTCGGGCGGCGCGTTTGACCGCTGGTTTGGCGGCCGCCTCGTTTGCGGCCGCCTTTGCAGGTGCCTTTGCGGCGGCCTTCCTGGCGACCGGCTTCGCGCCCACCTTGGGCGCCGCCTTCGGGGCCGCTGTGTCGGCTGCCTTCGGCGCCACGCCCGACAACTTGGCCACGCTCGCGCTCAGCGCATCGATCCGCGCCATCAGCGCGTCCACGTCCTTCGCCGAAGGCACGCCCAGCCGGTTCAGCGCCTTGGCGACGCGCTCTTCGAAGATCGTTTCCAGCTTGTCCCAGTGCTGGGTCGCCTTGCCCGACAGGCCGCCGGCCATGTCGGTCATCTTGGTCGTGACTTCGCTGATCCGGTCTTCGGCCGCGTTCTGGGTCTTGCGTTGCAGCGATTGCCCGTCGCGCACCAGCGCCTCGAACACCTTGTTGCCTTCGGCCTGTGCCTTGGCGAAGGCGCCCATGCCGGCGAGCCAGATCTGCTGCGCCGAGTCTTTGACCGCGTTCTTCAGCGGGTGGTCGAACAGCCCGGCGGCAGCGGCGGCCTGCTTCTCGGCCAGCGCCTTGAGTTTCTTGACCATGAGGGTATCGCCTTTCGTGTCGGGGGGTGCCGCTGCACAAGGCGGGCGGCAAGGCCTGCACTATAGGCAAGCGCCATGGGGAGCGCAGCCTAATTCGCCTCGGGGTAAGCGCGAACCCGGGCCAACGGTGCCAGCCTCGTCAGGCCCTCGGCGCGCGCGCCTTCCGCGGGGCTGCCGCCGGCTTGGCCGGCTTCTTCGCCTTCGTCGATTTGGCCGCCGTCACGGGCTTCTTCACGGCCTTGGCCGCCTTCGCAGCCTTGGCAGTAGTCACCGGCTTCGCTGTCTTTGCGACCTTTGCGGTCTTTGCGACCTTTGCGTTAACGACTGGCTTGTCCAGCTTTGCAACCGTAGCAGCCGGCGCCCGCTTCGCCTTGCCGCCTCCGCCCCAGGTCAGCCGCGCCTTCATCGCCAGGGCCACCACCTTGGCAATGTCGGCGTCGGAGTACACGCCCTTCACCCCGGAAATGGCCGCGAGCTTCATGCCGTGCTTGATGCCGAGCTTGTAGATCTCCTTGACCTTTTCCCACTCGGTGTCGCGCCCGATCGTGAAGACCTCGAAGCGGCCTTCGAGCGCCAGCACGATGGTCTCGGCCAGGCAGGCGTAGATCACGTTCTTCGGCAGCCCGATCGTCTTCATGCCCTTGACCTGCGTCGGCAGGTCGATCTCGCCCGACTCGATCACCAGCACATCGGGGCGCTTGGCCACGTCTTCGGCCGGCAGGTCGAGCGGGCGCGCCACGTCGGTGATCACGCAGCCCGGCTTGACCTTCATGATGTCGAGGATCTTCTTGCCCGCGCCCGAGGTTGACGTGACGATCACGTCCATCTCGCCGAGCAGGCTGTCGTAGTCGGTCGAACTCGTCACCTTGGCGTCGGGCGTGTCGAGCAGGATCGAGGCCCTGAGTTCGTCGAGCTTCTTGATGTCGCGCCCGGCGATCACGACCTCCTCGAACGCCATCGCCAGCAGCCGCGCGCTGACCGAGCCGATCGAGCCGGTCGCGCCGATCACCATCGTCTTGGCCTGGATGCGCTCGCTGCCCTTGGGCGCGGCGATGATGCCCATGCGCCGGATCGCATCGGCCGCGGCCCACAGTGCGCCGGAGGCCGAGTAGCTGTTGCCGGTGGTGATGGGGATGCTGGAGCGCCGCGCCACCGTCACGCCGGCGTCGCCCACCACCTTGGTGAAGGCCCCCAGGCCCATGATCTGCGCGCCCATCTTCTCGGCCATCTTGCTCGCAGCGAGCAGCCGGCGGTAGGTGAACTCCGGGCTGTGCGAAAGCATCTCTTTCGGCGTGCCGCCGACCGAAATCAACCAGCCCTCGGCTTCGGCGCCGGTGGGCGAAATGATGTTCTCCATCTTGCAATAGACCATCGGCGGCAGGTACGCGGCGAGCGACTCGACCCGGTCCATGATGAACTT
>JANOVJ010000259.1:0-2130 GCA_031417295.1 bacterium
ATTGCAATTGCCCGAGTCGATCTTTACCCGCTACGGCGGCGAGGCGGCGGTGTTCCAGAGTTCGCAGAGTAGCCAAGCGATCCTCATCATCGGCGCTCTGCTGGTGATTTACGTGCTGCTCGGCGTGCTCTACGAGAGCTACGTGCACCCGATCACGATCCTCGCGGGGCTGCCGTCGGCGGCCGTCGGCGCACTGCTGATGCTGCAACTGTTCGGGCAGGACCTGACGCTGATCGCCACCATCGGCATCCTGCTCTTGATCGGCATCGTGAAGAAGAACGCGATCATGATGATCGACTTCGCGCTCGACGCGCAACGCACCCGCGGGCTCGCGCCTGAGCAGGCGATCCGCGATGCGTGCACGCTGCGCTTCCGGCCGATCATGATGACGACGCTGGCCGCGCTGGCCGGCGCGGTGCCGATCGCGCTCGGCCTCGGTGCGGGGGCCGAGTTGCGCCAGCCCTTGGGCCTGGCGGTCGTCGGCGGCCTGGTGTTCTCGCAGGCGATCACGCTCTACATCACGCCGGTGATCTACCTCACCCTCGACCGCTTCAGCGGCAAGGGGCCGGTGACGCAGGCCGAGCGAGCCGTCGCCGCCTGAGCGCCAGCCCAGGGGCGGCTCGGGTAGGATTCGCATCGAAAATAACTTGAGGGCACAGCCCCGGGGGAGCACACGATGTCGAAAGAACTTGCGGAAACACCGACCGTCGGCATTGACGGCCAACGCTTGCCGGTGCTGCCGCCCGAGCGCGATCCGCGCCTGAGTATCCGCGTCATCCGGGTGATGTTCTATGTGCCGGGCTTCACCGCGCTGCTGCTGCTCAAGACGGGCGAGCCGACGGGCTTTGGCATCACCATCGAATTCCTGATGCTGGCCAGTGTGGCGTCGGTGGTGGCGGGCCTGTTCATCTCCACCCAGTCAGCGGGTGCCGGCGCCGACAACGCATCGAAGGTCGGCCTCTGGAGCGGCGCGCTGGTGCTCGAACTGATGGGCGTGGTCTCGCTGCTGTTCGCGCTGCCGACGCTGTTCCACCAGTTGGCCAACAGCGAGCTGCTGCACAAGCTGGTGGCCGGCGCCGAGCCGGTGTCGCTCGGTGCCAGCGAGCTGATCCCGGCGCTGGCGATCATTCCGTTCATGATCTACCAACTGGCCGGCTTCGGCACCCTGCACTTCGTGGTTTCGAAGCCGGTGAACTGGGCCATCAACCTGGCGATTCCGGCCCTCACGGTGACCAGCTACATCGCCAACCGCGAGGCCAACTACGTGCTCGAGCGGGCGACCGGCGGCGTGCTGGTGGTGCTGATGATCGTCACTGTGGCCTACGGCATCTTCAAGCTCAAACGGATGCAAGCCGACTTCGACGCGCGCAAGCCGCCCAAGGCACCGAAGCGTGCTGCTAGCGAGGCTGAGGCAACGCCTGCCGCTTGACAAACGGCGGGCCGGCGCCACGCCGCGCGGCTACGCTGCAGCGGCCGCCACCATCCGCAAGTGAGTGATCTCCGACGGCGCGCCAAAGCGCTTCGGTGGCCCCCAGTAGCCGGTGCCGCGGCTGGTGTAGACCCACAGGTTCTGCCAGCGGTGCAGGCCCGCGGTGAAGGGCTGTTGCAGCCGGACGAAGAAATTCCACGGCCAGAACTGCCCGCCGTGGGTGTGCCCCGAAAGCTGCAAGTGAAAGCCTGCCGCCGCCGCGGCGGGCGCACTGCGCGGCTGGTGCGCCAGCAGCACCCGCACCCAGGCTTCGGGCGGTGCGCCGGCCAGCGAAGCCTGCGGGTCGCTGCGGTGAGCCGGGTCGAAGTGGTGCGCACCGTGGTCGGCCACACCGGCCACCAGCAGCGCGGCCGCGCCGTGTTGCAACACCACGTGTTGGTTCATCAGCACCGTCAGGCCCAAGCGCCGCAGCTCAGTGATCCAGGCATGCGCGCCGCTGTAGTACTCGTGGTTGCCGGTGACGAAATAGGTGCCGTGGGTGGACGACAAATCGGCCAGCGGCGCCACGTGCGCGGCCAGGTCGGCGACGCTGCCGTCGACCAAATCACCTGTGACCGCCACCATGTCCGCTTGCAAGCGGTTCACCGACCGCACGATGGCGCTCACGTAACCGCGCTTGATGGTGGGGCCGACATGAACAT
>JANOVJ010000260.1:0-5064 GCA_031417295.1 bacterium
GGCGCTGTCAGCTCCGAGGCCGGGTAGACGACGCAGCCGATCACCTGGCTGGCCGGGATCATTTGCGCGATCAAGCCGCTAGCGTCGACGCTCTTGACCGCGGTGCCGGCGAGCGCGCCGCCGTGGCCGTGGAAGTACCAGAACGGGATGCCGTTCTGCATCGTCACAACCACCGTGTGCGGGCCGAGCAGCTTGGGCACATCATTCGCCACGGCCTCGACCTGGTGCGCTTTCATCGCCAGCACGACGATGTCTTGCACGCCGGCTTCGGCGTAGTCGTTGGTCGCGCGCACGTCGCGCGCGATGTGTTCGCTGCCGTCATGCATGACGAGCTTCATGCCGTCGCGGCGGATCACTTCGAGGTTCTTGCCACGGACGATGAAGGTCACGTCTTCGTCGGCCAGCGCGAGCTTCACGCCCACGTAGCCGCCGATCGCACCGGCGCCGATGATTGCAATTTTCATGGTGGTTACCGCAGGGAGTGGTGAATGGGGTGACGGCTCAGTCGGCACCGGGCCGTCCCAAGCCGACTGAGATCCCCTCGGGGGGCGATGCCGAAGGCATCTTGGGGTCGTCATCTGGTTCAAAGCGGTTGCTGAGCGTGCCGATGCCGGCGATCTCGACCTCGACCGTGCTGCCAGGCTTCATCGAGCCGACACCGACCGAGGTGCCGCAGAGGATGATGTCGCCCGGATACAGCGTCATGTCCTGCGAGATCATGCTGACCAGCTGGGCGACCGAAAAACGCATGTCGCTGACGGGATAGTCCTGCCGCACCTGGCCGTTGAGGGTGGTCTTGACCGTCAGCGTGTGCGGGTCGAGCCCGGTCGCGATGGCCGGCCCGAACGGGCAGAAGGTATCAAAACCCTTTGCGCGCACCCACTGCGCGAAGGTGGCGTCGCGGTTCAGCACGTCGGCCGCGGTCACGTCGTTGGCGCAGGTGTAGCCGAACACATGCTCGGGCGCCTGCGCGACCGACACACCCTTGGCCGCCTTGCCGATCACGATGCCGAGTTCACCCTCGAATACCACCTTGGCGTCACCGTGCGGCTTGCGGATCGTGGCGCCCGGGTCGAGGTAGCTGTTCGGTGACTTGATGAAATACAGCGGCTCGGGCGGCGCCGCCAGGCCGAGCTTGGCGGCCAGTTGGCCGAAGTTGTTCCACAGCGCGAGCACCTTGCTCGGCCGCGTGGGCGCGAGCAGCGTCACCTCGGCCAAGGCGAGCGAGCGACCGGTCGGCGACGGGCCGGCGAACATGTCGCCCGCAAAGACATCGATGCGATCCGCCGACAGCGTGCCGAAGCCGCTCTGCCCTTGGTGGTTGAAACGCACCCAGCGGTTTGAAGTCATGCGCGATTCTCGTCGTTCCCGGCTCGTGCCATTGGGTGGCGTCAGACGTCGATTCCCCAAACTCGTTCACAGATGCAGCGCCATTCGGCCGCCGCCACCGGCGTGATCGACAGCCGGTTGCCGCGTTGAAGCACCCGCATCTCGGCGAGCTCGGCGTGCAGTCGCAGTTCGGCCAGCCCGATCAGGCGCGCCTTGACGGCAAGCGTCACATCGACGTTGAGCCAGCGCGGAGCGTCCGGCTTGGACTTGGGGTCGAAGTACGGGCTTTTCGGGTCGAACTGCGTCGCGTCCGGGTACGCCAGGCGCGAGACTTCGGCCAACCCGGCAATGCCCGGCTGCGGGCAGCTTGAGTGATAGAACAGCACGCCGTCACCCAAGCGCATGTCGTCGCGCATGAAGTTGCGCGCCTGGTAGTTGCGCACGCCGACCCAGGGCACCGTCTGTTTCGGCGCATGGGCCAGGTCGTCGATCGAGCACTCGGAAGGCTCGCTCTTCATGAGCCAATACTGGCGCGTCATGAGGGTGGCTGAAGAGGTGAGGGTGTCCGCTGCGAACCGTGAGCCGCATTCCTGAACCCAGGGTTCAGGTGGGCGAGGTCAGCCCGGCGTTGGGATCATCTGACGCGAGACGTTCACGCCTGCCGAGCGATATTCCAAGCCCTGGCTCGGCAAGAGCATCGGTTCAAGGAAATATAAGACTCACGCGAACGCAACGGACAAAAACATTCTACGCCGCGCATTGTGTTTGGCGTGTGTCAAAAGATCGTGCTTGCAGCCGCTTTTCACAGCAACTGGCCATCGGCGCCGAGCGCCTGATCGAGCCGGCGCACGAGCGCGTTCAGGTCGACCTCGGCGGCCGCGCCCGGCGTGCCGGCTTCGGTTGCGGCGGCCGCCGGCCGCTCCGCCCGCGCATAGGCCAGGTTCAGCGCCGCCAGCACCGCAATGCGTTCGCGCGCCTTCACGCGGCCGGCGGTGCGGATCGCCGTCATCTCGGCATCGACCCGTTCCACTGCCGAGAGCAGCGAGGTCTCGCCGCCTTCAGGGCAGCCGAGCACGTAGGTCTGGCCCATGATCGTGACTTCGATCTGTTTCATGGTGCCGCTCCCTTGCGCTCGGCCGGCGCGGGCATCTCGGCCGGCAGGCGTTCGAGCAGCGCATCGATGCGGCCGCGCGCGGCGTTCAGGCGCGAACGCAGGCTGTCGCGCTCTTGCGTCACGCCCGCGAGTTGCTGCTCGAGCAGCGTCGCCGTGCGCTTCAATTCTTCATGCCGCAACAGCAAGCGTTCCACGCGGTCTGCAAGGTCTTCGACAGTGGCCATGGTGCGGTGGGGGTGACGTGAGCGGAACGCGGGAGCGAATTGTAGAGGGGCGCTCTGCGACAATCGCACCTGTTGGTGCCCGCGCCGGTGTTCTTGCCGGCGCAGTTAAACGGGAAGCAGAAGGAATGCACGGTTGGCCTCGGGCCGCGTGCATTCCCGGCCTGCGCTGCCCCCGCAACGGTCCAGCGGACGAAGCCGCTCACAACACGGCTTCAGCTCGAGCGCACATGCCACTGGGGATTCCGGTCCTTGGGAAGGTCGCCCGAGCCGGTTCCGCCAGCCCGGATACCGGCCAACGAGCGGTGCGCGTCGTCACGGCGCGCACCATATTGCCAGCGCCTGCGGGGAACCGGGTGCAGGCGCTTGTTTGTTGTGGATGCTTCCTTCATGTCTTTTCATCACTCGGCACTCTCTCTGTCGCTGGCCGCCGCATGGGCCGGCCTTTCTTCAACTTCCGCCCAGGCGCAACTCAGCCCCGGAACCCAGCTCGACCCGGTGCTCGTCACCGCCACCGGCTACCCGCAAGCCTTGACCGATTCGATCGCGCACTCGACGGTGCTGACGCGCGAAGACATCCTGCGTTCGCAGGCGATCGACCTGCCCGCGTTGCTGGCGCGCGAGGCCGGCGTGCAGTTCGCGCGCAACGGCGGGCGCGGCACCGTGACCACGCTGTTCCTGCGCGGCGCGCCTGCATCGCAAGTGCTGCTGCTGATCGACGGCGTGCCGCAGACGCGGCAGGACGCGTCGGGTTCGATCGGCCTTGAGCACCTGATGCTCGACCAGGTGGAGCGGGTCGAAGTCGTGCGCGGCAACGTCTCGGCGATCTACGGCTCGGGCGCCATCGGCGGCGTGATCCAGGTCTTCACGCAGCGCGGCAGCGGCGCGCCCACGGCCGACTTCACGTTCGAAGGCGGCTCGTACGGCTACGCCCGCATCGGCGCCAACGCATCGGGCCAGTTCGGCGATACGCGGGTGGCGATCGGCTTCGCCGGGCAAGAGAGCAACGGCTTCTCGGCCCAGGACCCGCTCGCCAACCCGGCCGTGAACCCGGACCGCGACGGCTACCGCAACAACAGCGGTTCGGCCTCGATCTCGCAGGCACTGGCACCCGGCCACACGCTTGGCCTGGCGGTGACGCAGAGCGACGGCAAGGTCGCCTACGACAGCGCCTTCGCCAGCGCGATCGATACCCAGACCAGCCGCACCAAGATCACCACCGCGCGCCTGACCAGCAGCAACCAGTTCACGCCCGACTGGCAAAGCCAGCTCAGCTACGGCTGGCAGCGTGACGACAGCCGCGCCGTCGAGACCGGCACCTATGGCTACAACAGCCAGTACGTCTCGGGCAACCAGTTGGTCAACTGGAGCAACCGCTACACGCTGAACCCCGACTGGAAGCTCAACGCCGGTGTCGAATGGCAGCGCCAGTCTATCGACACCGACGACGGCTTCGGCGGCGTCTACGACAAGTCGCGCAACGTGGGCGCGGTATTCGCCGGCGCGCAGGGGCAGATCGGCAGCAGCAGCCTGCAGATGAACCTGCGCTATGACGACGTGGGCGGCATCGGTGGCGAGACCACCGGCTACCTCGGTTACGGCCTGCAGATCGCGCCGCAGTGGAAGCTCACCGCGAGCGCGTCGAACGCCTTCAACGCGCCGCCGCTGGGCTACCTGTACGCGCCGTACTTCGGCAACCCGGCGCTGAAGGCCGAGAACGCGAGTTCGTTCGAGCTCGGTGTGCAGTACGCGGCCGACGCCCAGTTGCTGCGGGCCACGCTGTTCAGCAGCCGGGTCCGCAACGAGTTCCTGTACGACCTGCAAACCAACGTGTTCGAGAACATCGCGCGGACCGAGAACCGCGGCCTGGAGCTGTCGTACAACGGCGTGTTGGGCACGACCGAACTCGCCGCCAGCCTGACGCTGCAAGATCCGACCAACGCCGACACCGGCGAACGCACCCTGCGCCGCGCCAAGACGCTGGCCTCGGCCACCGTGTGGCAGCCGATCGGTACCTGGCGTGTCGGTGCGCAGTGGGTCTATGTCGGTTCGCGGCCGGATATCGGCGACGTGATGCTGTCGAGCTATTCGGTCGTCGACGTGCTGGCGCAGTGGGACGTGGGCCGCGGCGTGCAGATTTTCGGCCGCATCGAGAACCTGTTCGACAAGCAGTACCAGGCGATCAACGGCTACAACACGGCCTCGCTGAGCGGATTCATCGGCGTGCGCTGGAAGATCTGAGGCCGCGGCGGCGATGGGCCTTCAGGGCAAGCAGCTCGGCGCCTTCGCCGCGCTCCTGGTCGCGGCGACCGTGCTGTTGCTCGCCGCCGCCGTGCTCCTCGGCAGCGGCGGGCTCGACGCCGAACTGATCGCCACGTTGCGCGCGCCGCGGGTGCTGGC